>JAZQKN010000150.1:0-5062 GCA_045542175.1 Acutalibacteraceae bacterium
TATTTTCGTCACCTACGATACCCATTTTGAAGATTATATGAAATCTGCACAGGGGGCAAAACTTCCCGAGCCTCATTGCTTAAAAGGTACAGAAGGCTGGGAACTTAACGAAACCGTTGCTCAGGCTCTTGCCGATAAAAAATATACAGCCGTTGAAAAAATTACGTTTGGCTCGGTTGAGCTTCCGTCTCTTGTGAGAGAATCGGTGGGTGATGAAGATTTTGATATAACTCTTATCGGTCTTTGCACGGATATCTACGTTGTATCAAATGAGCTTATCCTGAAGGCGAATTTTCCCGAGAAGGAAGTATACGTTGATGCATCCTGCTGTGCAGGCGTAACGGTTGATACGCATAAAGCGGCACTTGCCACGATGAAAATGTGTCAGATAAACGTTAATGAATAATATAAAAAGGGTGATTAATATGTTTCAGGCTCAGAAAGTAAAAGACGAGTGTGTTTTATGGATAAGAAAATTTTTCGAGGAAAACGGTAAAGGCTGCAATGCCGTTCTGGGTATCTCGGGCGGCAAGGACAGCTCGATTGCCGCAGCGCTTTGTGTTGAAGCACTTGGTGCGGACAGAGTTATCGGCGTACTGATGCCTCAGGGAACTCAGCACGATATCGATATGGCTTATCTGCTTGTCAACCATCTCGGAATCAAGCATCACGTTGTCAACATCAAGGATGCCGTTGACGGAGTTATCAGCAATATGCCGAAGGATCTGGAGGTAACACCGCAGGCAAAAATGAATCTGCCTCCGAGAATAAGAATGTCGGTGCTCTATGCTGTTTCACAGTGCTGCAACGGCAGGGTTTGCAACACCTGTAATCTTTCTGAGGATTGGGTAGGCTATTCAACACGCTACGGTGATTCCGTAGGTGATTTCAGTCCTCTGTCGAATCTCACAGTTACGGAAATCAAGGAAATCGGCAGACTTCTCGGTCTTCCTGCTGCTCTTGTTGATAAAGTGCCGATTGACGGTTTATGCGGCAAAACCGACGAAGAGCATCTTGGCTTCAGCTATGAGATGCTTGATAAATATATCAGAACGGGTGTTATTGATGACCCCGAAAAGAAGGCTCTTATCGATAACTTCCATACAAAGAATCTTTTCAAGCTTCAGCTTATGCCCTCGTTTAAACCGACGGAAATCTGAGTTTATGGTCAGGTGACAGTATGTCTGTTAAAAGAAAGAAAGGACTGTTGATTGCTGCTGTCAGTACGGCAGTAGCAGGTCTGATTTGTTTGCTCTTATTAAGTTTGGTTTATGAAGGGTTTCTTTTGGTTGGAACTTATTGCTTGATAAGCGCAATGTTTCTCACCCTTACTTTCTCCGACGTAACAAATAATAAAAATCCTAAATTCCTGTTAATCGGAATTATTATGATGATTGTAGGATTGGCGCTTTCAGATTCTTCGAAAGAGATTCTGGCTGTTGCCAAGCTACTTTCGGCAGTATATGCTTCTGCAGGATTTGCTTTTTTTCTGAAAGGCATAAGGGACATAATTATTAAAAAACATAAACCTGAACATTTGGCGGACAAGCCGCTGCCATATATCGGAATCGGACTTTTTGTGTGCGGATTGGCTTTGTCAGTTACCTTAATCAGGGCGTTTCCGTTGCTTCTGGGTCTTGGACACACAATGGTTGTGGCAGGACCGATTCTCGCTTCAATCGGAATTAAACGCCTGAAGACCGGTGATGCAGACCGATTGAAAAAACAGGCACTCTCTTCGCCCGAATCCGAATCAACCCCCAAACCCAACCCCAAATCGCGACAGACAACGGTTCATTGTCGGAGGTGCGGAAGCAAATTTACACTCCCCAGGTATGCTGAAAATAATATTATTTACGGCGGATATTATTGTGACGATTGTATGGCGGAGCTCGTAAAAGAATCGGAAAACAATGATACGGTTTGCAGTGTTTGCGGAGCAGAGATTCTCCCGGATGCGGTTTTTATAGTCAATGATGAGATTATGTGTCAGAGTTGCTTTTCCAAAAAAATCAGTGATAACTCTACCGAATGACAGGGGGGACGGAAATGCAAAAAAAATACGGCAAAGGCTTTGTTTTGGGTTTAACCAGCCTGATTGTTTCGGTGGTTTCGTTTAATATGTTCCTCGTTATTGAGATTGTCTCTCATTTGGAGATTCATGCTGTTCTTCAGATTGTTATTTATGTTCTGATTATGCTCTCCTATCCGGCAGGCTTTGTTTTGTCGTTTATCGGTAAGATTAAAAGTGAGAAATCTACCGTGGCAAGAAAGCTTTGTTACGTCAGCGCGTGCATAAGCACTTTTGTGTGCACGATTATTATATTTACTTTTTCAGCTGCTGTTTTGCAAGATGCATTTAATATCGAAGAAACGGCTTCATACGTCACTGCTTTGATTGATGCAATTTTGATTATGGGATATTTTGTTCTTGCATATATCAGAGGAAAGTTGATTTGGTTTATGTAAATGGGGTGAAAATATGGATCTATTAAAGGTTGAATCGGCAAAAGAATGCTATATTGATAGAATTCAGGGCTCGTTGGTCGGCGGTGCAATCGGCGACGCTTTCGGTTATCCCGTTGAGTTTTTGTCGCTTGATAATATTGTTGCAAAATACGGCTCTTCGGGAATAACTTCATATACACTTGACCCCGATTCGGGCAAGGCGCTTATTTCGGATGATACGCAGATGACTCTTTTTACTGCTACGGGTATTCTCGTCGCAGATACAATGCAGAATATGAAGCGGACTTGTGCAAAGCCGTATTCCTGCGTTTTCAGTTCGTATCTTAACTGGATGGAAACTCAAGACATAAAGACTTCCGCACCCTTAAGGATTTCATGGCTTATGGACGTGAAGGAGCTTTATGCACGCAGAGCACCGGGTAATACCTGCATATCGGCTCTTATAGGCAGAACTCATAAAAGTGATTTCGGCTCCGTTGATAACCCGATTAACAACAGCAAGGGCTGCGGAGGCGTTATGAGAGTTGCTCCCGTAGGATTGTTTTATTATCCTGCGGATATAAAAACAGTAAACGAATATGCAGCGGAAATAGCGGCGATTACCCATTCGCATCCCCTTGGATATATCACTGCCGCAATGCTGGCACATATTGTCAACAGATTGGTTTACGGCGGATGTTCAAACGGCGAAGGCTTGCTGTCTGCTGTTGAGGAATCAATCGCGACAGTGAGTGAGATGTATAATAACACTGCATTTACGGCGGTGCTTGTTTCGCTTATAAACAAAGCAATAAGACTTGCTTCAAATGCAAAATCCGATGCCGAAAACATAAAAGAATTGGGAGAAGGCTGGGTTGCGGAGGAGGCGCTTGCAATTGCGGTTTACTGCTCCATGAAATATCAGGATGATTTCACAAAGGCGATGATTGCCGCTGTTAACCATGACGGCGATTCCGACTCAACGGGAGCAATAACGGGCAACATCCTCGGTGCGATGATCGGTTATTCAGCCATACCCGAATGCTGGAAAAAGGATCTTGAAATCATCGACGTTATTCTTGAGGTTGCAACCGACCTTTGCTACGGTTGCCGTATTACTGAATTCGGAGATTCCGATGACCCTGCCTGGGTTTCGAAATATGTGGAAATGAAATCGTATACACAACGGTAAAAATAAAACAGACGGCAGTTCAGTTTTTGCCGTCAGTGAAAGGTGCGAAAGAAAATGGAAATCACAAAAATTGTAATCACGGGCGGCCCTTGCGCAGGTAAAACAACCGCTATGAGCTGGGTGCAGAATGCATTCACACAAATGGGATATACGGTTTTGTTCGTTCCCGAAACGGCAACCGAACTCATTACGGGCGGAGTTGCTCCGTGGACCTGCGGCACAAATGCCGAATATCAGAAGTGTCAGCTCAAGCTGCAGCTTGAAAAGGAAAAGATTTTTGAGCAGGCCGCACGCACGATGAAGGCAGAAAAAATTCTGATTGTCTGTGACAGAGGAACGCTTGATAACAAAGCGTATATGAGTGAGGATGAGTTTGCTGATGCGGTCAGCTTTATCGGCTCAAACGAGGTTGAACTCAGGGATAACTATGATGCTGTTTTTCATCTTGTTACCGCTGCGAAGGGCGCTGCCGAATTCTATACTACGTCAAACAACGAAGCAAGAAAAGAAACCGCTGAGGAAGCGGCGGCACTTGATGATAAAATAATCTCCTCGTGGACGGGACATCCGCATTTCCGCGTGATTGATAACAGCTCGGATTTCGAGATCAAGCTGAAAAGACTTGTTGCTGAAATCGCTTCATTCCTCGGTGAGCCCGAGCCCTTTGAGATTGAGCGCAAATTTCTCATAGAATATCCTGATATCGAGTGGCTTGAAAGCAATCCTGCCTGCCAGAGAATTGAGATTATCCAGACATATCTCAAATGTGCAGAGGGAGAGGAGATCCGTGTCCGCCAGCGCGGTATTGACGGCAATTATATTTATTTTCGGACTACCAAGCGCAAGGTGTCGGGCGTAAAACGTGTTGAGATTGAAAAACGTCTTTCACAGGCTGAGTATCTTACGCTGCTTATGGATGCGGATACAACAAAGAGACAAATCCGAAAGACGAGATATTGCCTTACTTATGAAAATCAGTATTTTGAAATTGACGTTTATCCCTTCTGGGATGACAAGGCTGTTGCGGAGCTGGAGCTCAGCGACGAAGATGCAAAAGTTGTTTTCCCCGAGCAGATAAAGGTTATCAGGGAAATCACCGACGACGAATCTTATAAAAACGCTTCATTGGCTAAAATCTGAAAGGATACGGTTTTATGAAAAAACATTCCCCCTATTATCCGTTGATTTTCGGCATAGTATTTTTGTTAATAGGATTCTTTGTTGAACAGCCTTTTCTTATTATCTTTTTGGGATTTTTGCCTATTGCAGCTGGAATTTGGCTGATAGTCAGTGAAAGAAAAGAAAAGCTCAGACTGCGTGAGAAGACTGACGGTAAAAATGAAGACGGAGACTCTCCCCGTGTTCAGAAAAAGCCTGTGTATTGTGACGGGTGCGGAAAAGACTTAACCTCCTATGGTGACA
>JAZQKN010000151.1:0-4586 GCA_045542175.1 Acutalibacteraceae bacterium
ATTAACGGAAACAGATAACAGGAAATTGCTGACGAAAAAATACCATTCTTCTGAGATAAATCTTTTTTCGCATTTTTACTGAAAAGCATCATAAATCTCCTCCCGGAATATACATACTGATACAGATTTAATGATACCACAAACAAACTATAAAGTCAATAGAAACAGCCTGCTGTCAGCTGCTTGCAGACCATTCACTGTTGAGCGTAGTGCCATATAAGATGAGTTGTGCAAAAACACAAAACAAAGAACCGATTGAATTCAACAAAAAACATTTTATTCACAGCATATTATAAAAAAACCGTCGTTAAAATCAACGACGGTTTTTGACTGTTTATTTATTTTTCTTTGCTTCGTCTTTTTTTCTTTCGTGTTCATACACCTTTTCGGGGATTGTATTGAACATCCAAACGATAAGAACGATAACTGCGGTAACAGCAAATATACCTGCGTAACCTTTGGCGATATATTCCAGAGAGGCAATAAAAGCCTGCACATCAATTTCAAACATATAGTATCTCCTCCTTAATTACCGTAGAATGCAAGGATAAGACCGCCTGCAATAACAGATGCAATCTGTCCTGAAACGTTAACGCCGATTGAGTGCATAAGAAGGAAGTTCTGATTATCTTCCTCAAGGCCCAATTTATGAACAACACGTGCTGACATGGGGAACGCAGAAATACCTGCAGCACCAATCATAGGATTGATTTTTTTCTTTGTGAAAAGGTTCATAAACTTTGCAAGCATAATGCCACCGAATGTGTCAAATACGAATGCTACAAGACCGAGACCCATAATAAGAAGAGTTTCCATACGGAGGAATTCGTTTGCAGTCATTTTTGAAGCAATTGTAATTCCAAGGAAAATCGTGATAAGGTTTGCAAGAACATTCTGTGCTGTGTCTGAAAGTGAGTTGAGCACACCGCATTCACGGATAAGGTTACCGAACATAAGGAAACCGATAAGTGCAACTGAATCAGGAGCAACAACACCAACGATCATTGTGATAATAATGGGGAAGAGAATTTTTGTTGTTTTTGAAACACTCTTTCCTTCATATGCCATCTTGATTTTTCTTTCAGCTTTAGTTGTGCAAAGTTTAATAATGGGGGGCTGAACAATAGGCACAAGAGCCATATATGAGTAAGCCGCAACCATAATAGCGGGAAGGAAGTTAGATTTGAGTATCTGTGCAACATAAATTGCTGTGGGGCCGTCTGCTGCACCGATAATTGCGATTGAAGCTGCATCGTTGGGAGCAAATCCGAGAAGTGATGCCGCACCGAGAGTAAAGAAGATACCAAACTGCGCTGCCGCGCCGAAGAACATCAGCTTCGGATTGGTAAGCAACGGTTCGAAATCAATCATAGCACCGATACCGATAAAAAGAATAAGCGGGAATAATTCGTGGTACTCAATACCAACCTGGAACAAAGCATCTATAACGCTTTTTGCGCCTGATTCGGGAAGGTTTACAAGAATTGCACCAAATCCCATAGGCAGAAGGAGCGTGGGCTCCATTTCCTTTTTGATGGCAAGGAAAATAAGCACTGCACCGATAACCCACATAGCAACCATTTTAGGCTGGTCAAAAATTGACAACAGGGGTTGAAATAATACGTCCATAAAATAAAACCTCCGTTATTTTTAAGATTGAAAACGAATTTCAGTTTTTTTCGCTCACAACCTTTTCCAGTATATCATTATACTGGAAATCAGCTTTTGTGTCAAGAAAAAAAGCAACTGTTATGAAACAAATGAATGTAAGTTATTGCGATAAAATTAGTGAAAATTCATATAATATTATTGTTTTTATTTTATTTTCAAAAAAGGTATTGACAACTTGAAAATATTGTGTTATCATAAACTACGCTTTAAGAGCAAACTACAAATATGGAGAGATACCGAAGTGGTTATAACGGAACGGTCTTGAAAACCGTCGTACGGCAACGTACCGTGGGTTCGAATCCCACTCTCTCCGCCATTTACAAACAAACAGCAAATTTCGGTTTGCTGTTTTATACTTTAAAGAGAAGTAACGCTACCAATGGAGAAGTACTCAAGTTGGTGACGAGGCGCCCCTGCTAAGGGCGTAGGTCGGGTAACCGGCGCAGGAGTTCGAGTCTCCTCTTCTCCGCCAAAACAAAAATCCGTTCTCGCAAGAGAGCGGATTTTTGTTTTGTATTATTCATTTTTCATTATTCAATATTCATCGTTCATCAAAACGGATTTTCGTAATGAATAATTAATCCCTCTGCTCGTATAACTCAGCAGAGGGATTTTTTAATATTTAAATGTAATTTTAGTGTTCTTTAGGTTCGTTATGTCTACGTGCACTTGTGCTTCCTTCAGGTCTGATTTCACCGACTTTAAGAAGTGAACGTTTTGTAAGTGTGGGACCGACAAGTTCATATACAAGCACCGCGAAAAGAACAACATTTCTTACCATTGAGCCATTTATGAGAGAAGATGCCGTCAACGCCATTCCGAGAGCTACACCCGCCTGCGGCAAAAGCGTGATTCCGAGGTTTTCTGTAATCGGTTTGCTTTGCTTTGTAAGCTTGCAGCTCGCAGCTGAGCCGAAATACTTACCTAAGGAACGTGCTATTATGTAAATAACGCCTACAAGTATTGTCATAGGCTGTAAAACAACATCAAGGTCAAGTTCTGAACCTGAAATTACGAAGAACAAAACGTTAAGAGGCATAACCCAGTTATCAACACGTTCCATCAATTCTTCCGATGTTGAACATATATTGCAGAAAATTGTACCTGTCATCATCCAGACAAGAAGGAGTGAGAAACCGCAATGAATTCCCGCAATCTGAAATTTAAGCTGAGAAAGGCCTACTGTAAGAAGAACAAATGCAACTGAAATTGTCATACGCTTACTTCTTGAGTGGAAAAATTGTTCAACAAAGTTAAGAAGCCATCCCATAAGACTTCCCAGCGCAAGTGAAAGCACAATTTCGAGAATCGGCTCTACAACAACTGCCATAATGCTTGCCTGACCGTGAGACAAAGCAGTTGCAATACCGAATGAAACGCTAAACAACACAAGACCTACAGCATCGTCAATTGCAACAACAAGCATAAGAAGTCTTGTAAGAGGTCCGTCCGCCTTATACTGCCTTACTACCATCAATGTGGCTGCAGGAGCTGTTGCTGATGCGATAGCACCCAGAGTAATAGCAGCGGGAACAGAAATAACGTCGGGTAATAAGAAATGCAGAGCAATCAGAATAATATCTACAAGCACTGTTGTAATAACCGCCTGCAGGATACCTATTACGATAGCGCTCTTACCCATCTTTTTAAGCTGATGCAGACGGAATTCATTGCCTATGGTAAAGGCAATAAAGCCAAGTGCTGTCTGAGTAATAATACTCATCGTCTCAACCTGTTCAAGGCTCTGAAATCCTAATCCGGGCAAGTTCAATCTGCCAAGAAAGAAAGGTCCGATAAGAAGTCCTGCCACAAGATAACCTGTAACCGCAGGAAGATTAAGTTTTTTTGTAAGTCTTGACAATAACAAACCGCCGATGAGTGCAGTAGCAAGACACAATAAAGATGTACTCATTAAATCTGCCTTCTTCATTTTTATAGTTGCCGTGAAAATACATTCACACAGCAACGCAAATAATACTCCTTTATTCATAAAAATTCAAGACAAATATCCGACAAATAATAACTAATAAAAGTGATTTCTTTGGTTATTTTGGTCGGTAAGCTTATATTCAATCAAGACTTTCAACTACTGCCCTGTATTCATCTGTATTACGTACCGAATCAAACTCATCATGAAGCAGCCATTTATCGCGAAGAATTTCACAAAGAAGTCTTGTATCAGAAGTTTCAAAATCAAGTTTTCTTTCTGTAATCTCGCCAACCAGAACAGCACTGTATTTCTGTTCATCAGGACGATTATCAAACGCTTTTGCTTCATCGACTGCTATATACAGGTGTTTGTACATATTATCATAATCACCCATAAGTGCATATCTTTTGGCAATATCAAAATCGAGCCACACATCTCCCCAACTGTTTTTCGGGCGATTTCCGTCAAGTATAAGCTTTTCCAAATCAAAAATTTTATTTATGGCAATAAACTCTGTTTCTACATCTACAACATCCGCATCAGCCAGCAACCATATAAAGGACTTCAAGAATTCATAGCTTTGCTTTATAGCATCTCTTAAAAACGGCAATTTTTCATCATTTTCCAATGCCCACCACATCTGTCTTTCTTTGCAAAGCTCCATCGTCGGAAAGGTTTCATAGATTTTTCTGCCGATTTCTTTCCTGTCATGTAAAATATGATGAAACGCAAGTCTTGATGTTGCCTCAAGACGTATATTTATATCAGGACAATACCTCATAATTCTTTCGCCTAAAGCTGTAATTTCAGCATCATACTTTTCCATATTCTCTTTCCATTCGGGAATGTTACCGTCATCATCCCCTGACACAAACAAAGCGTACATCAATTTATCAAGCAACACATAATTATTAGGATATTCCGCAACACCTTCACGGGCAATTGCAATGCACTCATCTATCTTCCCCTTATTGATAGCTTTTTG
>JAZQKN010000152.1:0-23170 GCA_045542175.1 Acutalibacteraceae bacterium
TTACTTGCCGTGCCAAGGTCAATAACAAGGCAGGGGAGCTTATAAAGAGCGGCGGCACCCACACAGCCTGCAAGCAGGTCAGCACCAAGCTGGGCGGGGTTGTCGATAAGGATGTTCATTCCTGTTTTGATTCCTGGACCGAGAAGCATAGGTCTGTGGCCCGTGATTTTTTCAATCGCCGCACACATTGCACCCGAAAGCTCCGGCACAACGCTGCTCATTGCCGCACCGCTGAAATCGGTTGAGGGAGCATTGTAGAGCGAAAAAATATTTTTAAAATCAACGGCATACTGGTCGGGAGTTTTGGAGCGGTCGGTAGCAAGGCGTGAAACAAAAACAAGCTTATCGCCGTCATAAGCGCCCATGGTTATGTTGGTATTGCCGATGTCTATTGCAAGGAACATAATAACACCCTTTCTGAAGGCTATATATTTGTATTATACTATATATTAATAAATAATGCAATTAAAATATCTTGTATTTATATAAAAAAGGTGTATAATATTTCCGAGTTTATAAAACGGTGGTGAAAAAGCTTGAAATGTTCAATTTGTCCCCGAAACTGCAATGTGCAAAGAGACGTTTTTTTCGGCAAATGCTCCGTAGGTGAGAAAATAAAAATAGCAAGAGCCGCTCCGCATTTCTGGGAAGAGCCCTGTATCAGCGGTACAAACGGGTCGGGCACGGTTTTCTTTTCGGGCTGTAACCTCAGATGCGTTTTCTGTCAGAATTATGACGTGAGCCATAACGCATTTGGTATGGAGGTTGATGAGGATAAACTCAAACGCATTTTTGATTCTCTTATAGAAAAAGGTGTACATAATCTTAATCTTGTAACGCCTTCACACTACGTGCCGATGATAGCAAAGGTGCTCAGGGAATATAATTCTCCCGTGCCCGTTGTTTATAATTCATCAGGCTACGAGAAGGCTGAAATACTGAAAATGCTTGAAGGTCTTGTGGATATCTATCTTCCTGATTTGAAATATTTTGACTCGGCACCCGCAAAAAAATATTCCGACGCAGAGGATTATTTTGAATACGCTTCGAAAGCCGTGCTTGAAATGTACAGACAGGTCGGCACGCTTGAAACCGATGAAAAAGGCATTGCCAAAAAGGGGATTATCATAAGACACATGGTTTTGCCCGGAAACATTTCACAGGCGGCCAAGGTGTTTGAATGGGTTGCGGAAAACCTGCCGATTGAAACTTTTATCAGCGTAATGCGTCAGTATACACCGTACGGTGAGGCACTGAATATGCCGCCGATTAACCGAAGGCTGACAGGCAGAGAATATAAAATAGTCAAGGAAAAAATTCTTGATTTAGGCTTTGAAAACTGCTTTTTTCAGAGCAAAGACTCTGCAGAAGAAAATTTTATTCCTGATTTTAACCTCGAAGGTGTTGACCTTTTATAAAATATTTGGTAGATTATATCTGTAATTTTTTTTGGAGGTAGTTTAAAATGGCAAAAGGAAAAGGTTTTGCAGCAGAATTCAAAAAATTTATTATGCGCGGTAACGTTATTGACCTTGCAGTCGGCGTTATTGTCGGCGGTGCTTTCCAGGCAATAGTTAAGTCACTTGTTGACGATATCGTAATGCCCGTAATCAGCCTCGCTACAAAGGGTCTTAACTTCACAAACTGGTTCTACGCTCTCGACGGTAATACATACGCTACTCTCGAAGAAGCACAGGCAGCAGGCGCAGCCGTTATTTCATACGGTAACTTCATCAGCGCAGTAATCAACTTCCTCATTATGGCATTTGTTGTATTCCTTCTTATTAAGGGAATCAACGCTGTTGCTGACAGAGCAAAGAAGAAGGAAGAAGTTGTAGAAGAAGCTCCTACAACAAAAGAATGCCCCTTCTGCAAGAGCGAAATTGCTATCGAGGCAACACGTTGCCCCCACTGCACATCTCAGCTTTAATTCCAAAAGTTCAAAAGCACAGAGTCGTCTGACTTTGTGCTTTTTTACAATTTTCGGTATGTTAGGAGATAATTATGAAACTTGGATTTATCGGCACAGGCAACCTTGCAACCGCTATTTTAAGGGGCGTTTGTGCATCGGATTTATTACCTGCAAATGAAATTGCAATCTACGATATCAATACTGAAAAAACCGCACTTCTTGAAAAAGAACTCGGTGTTATAAAAATGAACTCGGCACAGGAAATTATGAGCAGCTGTTCAACCGCTGTTGTTGCGGTAAAGCCCAAGGATATTCAGGCGCTTGTTGATTCCGTTAAAGAACAGGCAAAAGCAAACGGAACGGTTGTTATTTCAACCGCGGCGGGCACCGGAATTGAAAAGCTTTCGGGTTATTTCGGCTATGATGTAAAAATCGTTCGCATAATGCCAAATATCAATGCGGCAGCAGGCGAGTCGATGACCGCTCTTTGTGCATCATCATCCGTTACCGACGAAGAAAAAGCGTTTGCGGTTAAATTCTGTGAATGCTTCGGCAAGGCTGTTGAGCTTGAAGAAAAATATTTCTCGGCGTTTACCGCCGTTGCGGGCTCTGCACCCGCATTTGCATATATGTTTGCCGATGCGCTTGCTTCAGCCGCAGTCAAATACGGTATTTCGGCAAAGGATGCCCGCTTTATTGCTTCACAGATGCTTTTCGGAAGTGCCAAAATGCTTCTCGAGAGCGAAAAAGCCGTAAGTGAGCTTATAAATAACGTTTGTTCACCCGGAGGTACAACCATCGAAGGTGTGTGCAGCCTTAAGAAAACGGGTTTTGAAAATTCGGTTATCACCGCAGTTGACAAAACCGTTGAAAAAGACCGACTGATGAGCGAAAAAAGGTGATTTTATGGAACTTTTTATATTAAGCTCTCTCGAAAAAGTTTTCAGCGATGAAAAACCGACCGCCAATCCGTTAACGCACCTTTCAATGCTTAAAAACGAGCGTTCGTCCTTTCAGATTGCGTTTTGCGGAAACGGTAATAAAATCAAGCTTTCTTTAATCGGAAAGGCATCGGAATTTGCAAAGCTTTATACGGTAAACGATGTTCCCGTAGGCAATGCGGCTTTTGACGATGCGGATGATTTTTATATTAAAAAAACCTCGGGAATGTATCCCGATTATCTGCTTGAAACTGACGGAGAGATTCAGACCGAAAACGGTAAGTGGCAGAGTGTCTGGGTTGAGCTTGACCCCGATTCGGCATTTACGGGCAAATCCCAAATCCGTATCGCGGCTGATGACTGCGAAGCGGAGCTTGAGGTTGACGTGATTGACGCTCTTTTGCCTGAACAAAAGCTTGTTTATACAAACTGGTATCACAGCGATTGCCTTTGCAATTATTACGGCTTTGAGGCAATGAGCGACGAATTCTGGCAGACTAATGAAAAGTTTATAAAAACTGCCGTTGAACACGGAATGAACTGCATTTTAACTCCCATTTTCACCCCTCCGCTAGATACGAGAATAGGCGGTGAAAGACGTACCGTTCAGCTTGTGGGTATTAAAAAGTCAGGCGGCAGATATAATTTCGATTTTACCAATCTAAAAAAATGGATTGATATGTGTAAAAGATGCGGAATTGAGTATTTTGAAATGAGCCATCTTTTTACACAGTGGGGCGCAAAGCACGCGCCGAAAATCGTTGCCGCAGACAGAAAAGGCAGAGAGAAAAAGATTTTTGGTTGGTCAACACGTACTTCGAGCAAAAAATACGATGCATTTCTGCGTCAGTTTGCAGTGAAGCTTACGGAATTCCTTGAAAAGGAAAACGTTTCTGAAAAATGCTTTTTCCACGTTTCAGACGAGCCCTCAATGATAGATTTGAAAACTTATAAAAAGAGAGCGGCTCTCATCAATGAAATTTTCTCAGGATTCAGAGTGATTGACGCTCTTTCGGATTTTGAATTCTATGAAAAAGGCGCGGTGAAACTTCCTATTCCCTGCGAAAACGACGTTGAGGATTTTGCGGGTAAGGTGCCCGAGCTCTGGACGTATTATTGCTGCGGTCAGGGTAAAGAAAACGTTCCCAACCGTTTTATGTCAATGCCCTCGCAGAGAAGCCGCATTCTCGGAATGCTTCTGTATAAATATAACGTCAAAGGTTTCCTTCAGTGGGGTTATAATTTCTATAACACCCAGTATTCAATAAAAGCCATAAATCCTTATAAAGTAACGGATGCGGGCGGAGCCTTCCCTTCGGGAGATTCGTTTGTAGTTTATCCCGGAGAAAATGGCGAAACGGTTGCAAGCCTTCGTCTTAAGGTTTTCTACGATGCAATTCAGGATTTAAGAGCACTTGAACTGCTCGAGAGCAAAATCGGCAGAGAAAAAACTCTCGCCTTGCTTGAGAACGGAACACAGATAACCTTTAAGGATTATCCGCAAAATGCCGAATGGCTTCTGGAAACCCGTGAAAGAATAAACAAAGTAATCAAGGAGAACTGATATGCCTATTATTTTTAACGAAGAAAACAGAATGTTCAAGCTTGATACAGCAACTTCAAGCTACATAATCGAAGTTTATGAAGAAAACTATCTTGTGCATCTTTATTACGGCGCAAAGATTCCCGATATGAACGTTTCGGGTCTTAAGTATAAAAGCACCTTTGCTTCTTTCAGCCCCAATAACATAAATATTGCCGACTGGAGATTCTCACCCGACGTTATTCCCATGGAGTTTTCGGGTGAGGGTACGGGCGACTTCAGAATTTCAGCCGTTGCAATCAGGAATGCCGACGGCAACAACTCAACCGATTTCAGATATAAGTCGCACAAGATTTATTCCGGCAAAAACGGCATTGAAGGTATGCCCGCACTTTACGTTGAAAACGATGAAGATGCAACAACCCTTGAAATTCTTACAGAGGATAAAACAACAGGCGTTGAAGCAATTCTCTATTACACCGTTTTTGAAAAGCTCGGTGCAATGGCAAGAAGCGTAAAGATTATCAATAACGGCGACAAGGCTGTTGATATTGAAAGAATTTACAGCTGCAGCGTTGACTACGTTGACCACGATTACGACCTCATTACCCTTTACGGTAAATGGGGCAAGGAAAGAAGCGTTGAAAGAAGACCCCTTGCTCACGGCAGACAGGGTGTTTCAAGCAAGAGAGGTTCATCAAGCCATCATCAGAATCCCTTTGCGGCGCTTGTTGACCACGGTGCAACAGAAGATTACGGCAACGCTTACGGCTATAACCTTATTTACAGCAGCAACCATTCGGTTGACGTTGAATACGATCCCTTTGCGGGCACAAGATTCCTTATGGGTATCAATCCCGAAGCATTCGGCTGGCATCTTGAAGCAGGCGAAAGCTTTGCCGCACCCGAAACCGCAATGGTTTATACCAACGAGGGTATCGGTGAAATGAGCCGAATTTTCCACAGACTTTATTCAAAGCACCTTATCAGAGGCAAGTGGAAAAACGCAAAGAGACCTTTGCTTATCAATAACTGGGAAGCAACGGGTATGGATTTTGACGGCGACACAATCGTTTCTTTTGCAAAGAAGGCAAAAGAACTCGGTATGGAAATGATTGTTATGGATGACGGATGGTTCGGTCAGCGTAACGACGACAGAAGCTCGCTCGGCGATTGGCAGGTTAACGAAGAAAAGCTCGGCGGACCTCTTTCGTACCTTATCGAAAGAATCAATGCGCTCGGAATGAAATTCGGTATCTGGTATGAGCCCGAAATGATTTCGCGTGACAGTAATCTTTACAGAGCACATCCCGATTGGTGTCTTCACGTTCCCAACAGAGAAAAGTCAATCGGCAGACATCAGTACGTTCTTGACTATTCAAGACAGGACGTTCGCGACTATATATTCAATGAAATGTATAAAGTTCTTTCTGTTAACAAGGTTGATTACCTTAAGTGGGACTTCAACCGCAATCTTTCAGAAGCGGGCTCGGCATTGCTTCCTCCCGAAAGACAGAAAGAAATCTTCCACCGCTACGTACTCGGCACCTACGAGGTTATGGATAGACTCACAAAAGCCTTCCCTGATATGCTGATTGAAAACTGCTCGGGTGGTGGTGGACGCTTCGATCCCGGTATGCTTTATTATTCACCGCAGATCTGGACAAGCGATAACACCGATGCACTTGAAAGACTCGATATTCAGTTCGGCACATCAATGTGCTATCCCGCATCGGCAATGGGCGCTCACGTTTCGGCTAACAGACGTACAGGCTATCAGACAAAGGCTGACGTAGCACTCTGGGGCTCATTCGGTTATGAGCTTGACCCCAACAAGTTCACGGAAGCAGAAGCGAGAACAGTCAAGGCACAGGTTAAGGAATATCATAAGTATTATGACGTTATCCATTTCGGCGAGCTTTACAGACTAATCAGTCCCTTTGACGGAATAAGACGCCGTGCCGCCTGGATGTTTGTATCAGAGGATAAGAATGAAGCTCTTGTAACAAGCGTTGTTATCAGCGAAACGGAGGACAGAGGCTTCTACCTCAAGCTTAAGGGACTTGACCCCGATAAGTATTACGTTGACGATGATACCGACGAGGTATATTCGGGCGCACTTCTTATGAATGCAGGTATCTGTCTTTCACATTACAGCAAAGGCGACGGTGCAAGCCTTAAAAAGTATTTCAAAGCAGTTGAATAAAACTAAAAGACCGATGGAAATCCATCGGTCTTTTTTATTATTTCTTAACACTCTTTGCGATTGCTTTTATTGCTTTGACGCCTAACGTTACAGCTGCGGCGGTGATAGCCGCCTCTTTCACAAAGGTTACAACACCCGAAACGCTTGTGGGTGCATACTTATAAAAATAATATTTGCCTTTTTTGGTAACTTCCGTGCCGCACACCTCACGGAATGTGACCTGCTTTGTGTCAAACTTGCCGTCTTCGGAAATATCGATTATTCTCACGCCTCTGTCAAGTCCGGGGCCGTAGACGTTGAAGCCTGCACCCTGTGTGTAGCAAAGGGCAATGCCTTTATAATCGGTTACAAAGCTGTTGTTGTGGTCGTGACCTACAAACACGCCCTTGACGTCTTTCTTTTCAAGGAAAGCATCAATTTCGCCGCTGTTAACAAACGGTGCGGCGGGGGATTCACCCATAAAGTCGCCGACTCTGCTGTTGTGGGGGTCAAGCACGTAATATTCATTTTTGTGGCTTCCGTATGCCCTTACACAGCCTTTGGTGAATCTTCTTACCTTCTTGATAACCTCAAAGTATTCGGGAGTGGGGATATGCTGAAAAACAAACGAAGGCAGGGGAGAAGCGTATTTGTCACGCTTTGCTCTGTACCATTCAAGCTGATAGGGCATAACCGCACTGAAACTGCCGTCGGTTGATTTGTTGTGGGTATCAAAAAGATAAACAAGAGCTTTTGTTTCGCCGTTTTCATTTTTAACCTCAAGGCAGAAAGTACCTCTGTCATTTACGGCGGCGAATTCGTCATCGTAAACAAAGAATTCGGATTCTCTGTATACCTCAAACTGCTCGCTGTTGCACAGATAAGCCTCGCCGTCGTGGTTACCGAAAGTAACCGCAAAGGGGATTTTTTTGCTTTCGATGGGTTTAATTATTGTCTTGATTGCGTTAATAACCGCATCCTTGTTTTTTGCTCCTCTGAAGCTTGCGGAATAACCTTTTATCTGGTCGCCTGTGAAAACAACAAGGTCAGGCTTTTCTTTTTCGATAGCGGCAGCTAAAAGTCTGATTGTATCAACGGAAACGTCGGCTGCTTCCTGCGTGTCGGCAACCTGCATTATTCTGAAATTGCCGTTCTTAAAACGTAAATCAATATTCTGCATAATTATCCTCATTTCAAAAAACGCCGAAGCAGATGCCTCGGCGTTCGTTTTAATTATTCAGCATCCTTGTATCCGTATTTAACAAGAAGTTTGTTGATTCTGTCTTTGGGGTCAAGGAGATCGCTCATTGAATCGTCGTGATTAAGAGTGTCAATGATAAATGCGCAGTATTTTGTCATATCAACGCTTACATACCATTCTCTTGAAAGAAGCTCGGGAGTCTGGTAGATAAGATTGGTTGTGAAAACCTTATCGATAAGACCGTCTTTGTATGCCTTGTCGAATGTTTCAAGACCGTTGCAGAAAAGACCGAAGGATGTGCAGATGAAAATTCTGTTTGCTTTGAGTTCCTTAAGCTTTGTAGCAACTTCAATCATTGAATCGCCCGATGAAATCATATCGTCGATGATGATAACGTCTTTGCCTTCAACGTTGTCGCCGAGGAATTCGTGAGCAACGATGGGGTTTCTGCCGTCGATGATAACCGAATAGTCACGGCGCTTGTAGAACATACCGAGGTCAAGACCGAGAACGGATGAGAAATAGATACATCTGCCCATGCCGCCTTCGTCGGGGGAGATAACCATCATATGTTCGTTGTCAATTTTAAGATCGTCAACGTTTTTGCACATTGCCTTGATCATCTGGTAAACGGGCTGAACGTTTTCGAAACCGCTCTGAGGAATTGCGTTCTGAACTCTGGGGTCGTGAGCATCAAAAGTGATGATATTGTCAACGCCGAATTCAAGGCAAAGCTCACGCAGCATATCTGCACAGTCAAGTGATTCTCTGCTTGAGCGTCTGTGCTGTCTGCCTTCGTAAAGCATAGGCATAATAACAGTGATTTTTCTTGCCTTACCGGCAATGGCGCTGATTGCTCTCTTGAGGTTAGCGTAGTGGTCATCGGGACTCATAGGAACATACTTGCCGTACATTTTGTATTCAACACCGTGATTGAAAGCATCGCAAAGAATGAAAACGTCAAAGCCTCTGACTGTGTCTTTGATTACGCACTTGCCTTCGCCTGTACCGAATCTGGGGAAAGAAGCGTTGATGATATAAGAGTCTCTTTCATATCCTGTGAACTGAAGAGTATCTTTATGTTCACTTTCTCTTTCTGCTCTCCACTTGGTGAGATAGCTGTCAATTTTTTTTGCAATTTCCTCGCAGCCGGGAAGTGCGATAATGCCAAGCTGACCTACGGGTATTGTGGTAAAATCCTTGTATGCGGGCATAGCAAATTCCTCCGATATTCTTGATATCTAATATTCTACAATAATTTTATGTTTTTGAAAAGACGTAACGCGAAAATATCCTTTAAAAAAAAGAAGAAATATTATTGATAATTTTGGCTATTTTGCCGATAAACGTTTTCAGACGTAACTTCTGTCGATATTTATAACGGTAAAATAGTTGCTGTTTTCTTCTTTTATCTTCTTGTCAATAAGCGATTTTATTTCGTCGTCCTTAAGCAAAGAGGCTCTGGGAACAACGATGTCAAAGATAAGATTTGTGTGGGTTTGTCCCGTAACAACCCTGAAATCGTGAAAGGTGATTTCGCTTGAAATTTCGCTGAGAACCTTTGCGGTAAGCTCTCTGAGTTCATCTGTGAGAGGGTCGTTCATAAGTATGGGGTCCATATGAATTGAAATTTCAATTCCGAGTTTTTCTTTAACATCTCTTTCTATAAGGTCAATTGTATCGTGGCTGTGCATAATATCAACGTTTGAGGGCACCTCAGCGTGAAGAGAACCGATTACTTTTGAGTGACCGTAGCAGTGAAGAACGAGGTCGTGAATACCGATTATTCCGTCATAAGACATAACAAGTTTTTCAAGCTCATCAACAATTTCCTTTGCGGGAGGCTCGCCGAGAAGGGGGCCGAGAGTATCCTTGATGATTCCGATACCTGCGTAAACAACAACAAGGGCAACGATTATGCCCATAACAGCATCAACGGGGAGAGTCGTGAATTTTGAAGCAACAAGAGCGATAAGCGAGCAGGTTGTTGCGGCAATGTCACCGATGCTGTCGGCAACAACAGCATTGACTGCAACCGAATTTATCTTTTTACCGACCGTCTTGTTGAAAGCGGCAAGCCAGATTTTTGCAAGAATTGAAAAAACAAGAACAATAACGGCGGGTACGCTGAAAATAACGGTTTCGGGATTTGTGAATTTATCAACAGAAGATTTGATAAGCTCAAAGCCCATTATTAAAATAATGAAAGCAAGAGTCAGAGCTGAAACGTATTCAATTCTGCCGTGACCGAATGGGTGCTCGTCGTCGGCGGGCTTGCCCGAGATTTTAAAACCGATAAGGCTGATGATTGAAGAAACTGCATCGAAAATATTGTTCGCACCGTCTGCTATAATCGAAACGCTTCGGGTGATTGCACCGAAAATCATTTTGAAAACAGAAAGAATAACGTTTAGCACAATGCCGACAATTCCGCTCAGTACGCCGTATTTTGCACGCACTTTTTCATCGGACGTATTTTCGCTGTCTTTAATAAATAACTTGATTAAAAGCTTTGTCATTTCGCATTACTCCTTGGAGATATGAACGTCAAGCTGACCGTAGGGGATTACGATGCCGTTTTTGTCGAACGCGAGCTTGACCTGTTCCTGCATATAATAGAAAATATCCCAATAATTTCCGCTGTCGCACCATATCAGGCAAGCGATTTTAAGCGAACTGTCGCCGTGCTCTTTAAGTGCGATTATGGGCTCGGGTGAGGTGAAAATCAGATCGTTTTTGGCAACAACCTCAGCGATAGCCTCTTTGGCTTTTGCAAGGTCCGTATCATATGAAACACAGAAGCAAAGGTCAAGTCTGCGTCTGTTTTCACCGTTATAGTTGATAATGTTGCTTGAGGTAATGGTTGAGTTTGGAATGATAACTCTTTTGTTATCAATTGTTATAAGAACGGTATACATCATTTTGATTTCATAAACCTTGCCGCTGACAGATCCGATATCGATGAAATCGCCGCTCTTGAAGGGATGGTTCATAAGAATCTGCATACCGCTTGCAAACTGACTTATGCTTGCCTGCAAACCGAGACCTGCGGTGATACCTGCGGCACCGATTGCGGTGACGAAAGAGTTAACGTCAATGTTGATTGCCGAAAGTGCTGAAAGAATGAAAGCGAGCTTTAAAACCAGCGTAACAATCGTTTTGATAAACGAATGAATCGAGGGATCAACGTTTTTTGCCTCAAGTCCCTTGACTACAAGCTTGCCTATAAAATTTGCCAGAATAAAACCGACAACGATTATCAGCAAAGCTGTTACAATCATCGGAATTTTTGAAATAATCAGAGAAATTACACCTTCGTAATCACCGTCTTTGAGAAGTTGAACAATGTTGAGTGCATAGATTTTCATCGGTAGTCCTCCACAGAAAATATAACAAATAAAATTATACTATATTTAGTAGCTGTTATCAAGAATAAACGCAAAAAAATACTACAAATATTTTTTGTTGTTAAAATGTTAAATTATCGTTTTAACTGTTGACAAATCAGCTGAATGGATTTATAATAAAACCGCTGGTATGGGTTTTACGGGATAGCTATGCCCGTCACTCAGCTCTAATTGCCGGTGTGGCGAAATCGGCAGACGCAAGGGACTTAAAATCCCTCGGTGGCAACACCGTACCGGTTCAAGTCCGGTCACCGGCACCAGAATGCCTTTACTTGCGCAACTAAAGGCATTAATCAATGAACGATGAATTTATAGTAAGGTTTAAATACTTATTTTTGCAAGAGATAAGACAATTGTTTGTTTGAACCACTATATTTTTCATTGTTCATTTTTTTGCTCTTTTTTAGCTTTAAACAGAAACACCGACGGCGTACAGATGCCATCGGTGTTTATTTTATTCTGTTTCAAATTGCGTGAATTTAACGTGTAAATCCATAGCTTCAACGGTAATTTCGGTAAGGTTTCCGCTTTTGGAGTTTTGCTTAAGAGTAAACGTACCGTATTCACAGCTTCCGCCGTAACATATCGTGTTGCCGTTGCCTGTTTTTTCAATGTCAATTCCCGTTCCTATGTAGGCGAGTGTCTGCACGAGTACAGAGCCGAATTTTGCTTGCGGAAATCGGTCGGGGGCGGATTCAAACTGCAACGAATCATAAACAACTTCGCATTTTTCATCAACGAAAGTCATCTCAAGCGGTTTAAGAATTTCAGGGGTGAGCATTCTTATTTTTCCGTTTCCGAAAGATGTTTGTACGTATTCCGCAGTCATTGAAAGTTCGCCGTAAGAAACTTCAAGTGTTGAAGAAAAAGCTTTCGGAATTACTGTTTCGTCGGTTTTCTTTTGCGTTTGCTTTTCACATCCTGCCGCAAGCAGTAAAACCACTGCGGCTAAAAGCGAAAAAGCCTTTTTCAAAATATCACCTGCTATTCAAATTTTGAAAAAAGCTCAGGCAGATAGTTGAGCACGTCGCTCGGAAGCATACCCCTCATTGACGTTTTTTCGGCAACTGCGTCCGCACAGAATCCGTGAAGGAAAACTGCCGAAACAGCGGCTTCGAAAGGCTTCATTCCCTGCGCGAGAAGAGAAACCGTCATACCCGCAAGCAAATCTCCGCTTCCGCCTTTTGCGAGTCCCGCGTTGCCTGTCGTGTTAACGTAAATCTCATTTTCGCCCGTGCCGCAAACAACCGTATTTGCACCCTTGAGCACGACGGTTACGCCGTATTTTCTGCTGAATTCAAAAGCGGTCATTATCGGATTTGCGATAATTTCAGCAATGCTTTTGCCGCAGATTCTGCTCATTTCACCGGGGTGGGGAGTAATAATAATCGGAGCCTGAGCTTCTTTTAATACATCTATATTTGTGCTCAGGGCATTTATGCCGTCGGCATCGATAATAAGCGGAGTTTTTATTTCTCTGATTGCACTGTGAACAATTCTTGTTGTATCTTTGTTGAATCCCAGACCGCAGCCAATAAGGGTTGCGGTTGATTTGTTTGCATTTTCTGTGATTGTGTTGAGAGCGGTGAATGAAAGTGTGCCTTCAAAGTTTGAATCCAGAGGAAGAAGAAGCGATTCGACAAGATTCGGAGCAATTGCGGGATAAGCCACCTGTGGAAACGCGGCGGTAACAAGACCCGCTCCCGTACGTAAAGCACCCTTTGTTGCAAGAATTGCCGCACCGGTCATTTTCATACTGCCGCAAACACACAAAGCTCTTCCGTAAGTGCCTTTGTTTGAAACAGGCTTTCTTCTCGGAAGCATTTTTCTTATATCGTTATGGTTGAGCGTGAAGCAAACAATACTGTCAAGGTTTTTGAAATCGTCGTCGGTTATACCGATATCGGCAACCATAAGTCTGCCGCAAAGTGAGTTGTAGGGCTTCATAACGTGAATGGGTTTATATGCTGAAATCGCTATGGTTATATCCGCTTTGAAAACAGTGCCCTCAGCACTTGCGGAGTCACAGTCGGTGCCGCTGGGCTCGTCGATTGCCACCTTGGGGGCAGCAGCGGAATTTACCGTTTTTGCAAGAATTGAAAGCGGCTGATTGAGTGCACCCGAAAATCCCGTACCGAAAACAGCGTCAACAATAACGTCGGCACCGTCAACAGCTTTGTTAAGAATGTTCAGGTCGCCGTCATAACGGTAAATATCAATTCCCGTGCTTTCCGCAAGGGAAAACATATCCTGTGAAATTTTATCTTTAGGCTCACCGCAGGCGAGGATAACGGAAACCTCAGCGCCGTATTCCCAGAGCTTGCGTGCGATTACAAAACCGTCGCCTCCGTTTTTGCCCTTACCGCAAACGATAAGCACGCTCAACGGATTACTTTTACTTATGCAGAAATGCTTTCTGATAATGCGCGCACAGGCTGTGCCCGCGTTTTCCATAAGCTGAGGAAAGTCAATTCCTCTTGCAACGGCGTTGCATTCTGCCTGATACATCTGTTTACTTGTAACAACAAACATATTAATTCACTCCCTGATAGTATTTTAACATAGAATACAGCTCATTTAAAGACAAAAATATTATATTTTTTCTCTTTTTTTATTGCAGATAGATTTTTATGGTGATATAATTTAAAATGGAAAATTTTTGAAAGGGTTTTGTTATGGAAAAATATATCAATGAATATATCCGCCCGCGCTTGCAGGGTGACGGCGGCGAAATAACCTTTGTTGAGCAAAACGGCAATGAAGTAACGGTATTGTTTCAGGGCGAATGCTCAAAATGTCTTATTCTTGACAGGTGCCTTAAATGGATTGAGGAAAGAATTGCAGTTGACCTCAATCAGCAGGTAAAGGTTATCGGAATCCGTAAAAAACCCTATTTTCAGGATACGTAAGGAGGTCTGACCTGTGGCTCATATCAAAGTTGAAAGACGAAGTATGCGACCTGTTGAGTGGGTCAATCTCCGTTTCGGCTGGCTTAAAAGAAAGATTTACAGCGAAAAGCACGAAATAACAACCTTCAGAATCCGTGATGCACGTCAGACGAGCGAAATGAATTTTGAATTCTACGATGAGGATTACAGACCGCTGAAAAAAGGCGATATGTATTTCACTCCCGACGGCACCGCTTTTATTGAAGCTGACGTTGAAGTACCCGAAGCTCTTATCGGCAAAAAGTATTGCTTCGCACTCAAAACCGCCGCAGAAATGATTGTCAGGGTCAACGGCAGATACGTCGGAGGCATTGACCCCAACAGAGAAAGAATGAATCTTTCGGAATACGTTGAGGGTAATAAACTTCATTTTGAAATTATGGGCTATAACCGCTCAAAGCCCGATGACGAAAGAAATCCCGAAAGCCTCAGTGTAAGAGGTTGCCGTCAGATTTTCGAGGGCGGTTATCTTGCGGTTGTTGATGAAACTGTGCAATCGCTTGTTTACGATATTGAAATGTTGCTCGATGCCGCAGAATGCGGAATGTTCAACGAGGATTTCAGCGAGCACGTAATCAACAGCCTTGATAAGGCGCTCAATTTCATTGATTTTGACGATTTCAGAAGCGAGGATGCGGCGAAATCGGCGGCGCATATCGAAGAAAACATTTTCTCAAACAAGGATTATAAGGGCAGCGGCAAGGTTGCTCTCATAGCACATTCGCACCTTGATATTGCTTATTATTGGCGAAGAATTCACGCAGTGCAGAAGAATCTTCGTACCGTGCTTATTCAGCTTCGCCTTATGGATAAATATCCCGATTTCTGCTATGCCCACACACAGGCATACACCTACGAAACGGTTGAAAAATATTACCCCGAGCTTTTTGAAGAGCTTAAAGAAAGAATTGCTCAGGGCAGATTTGAGCCTGTCGGCGCAATGTACGTTGAGCCCGATTGCAACGTGCCTTCGTGCGAAAGCCTTATCCGTCAGTGCCTTTACGGCCAGAGCTATTTCCGAGAGAAATTCGGCATAACGGTCAATAACTGCTGGCTTCCCGACGTTTTCGGCAACAGCTGGATTCTGCCGCAGATTCTCAAGAAAAGCGGGGTTGAATATTTTATCTCAAATAAAATGTCAACCTGGAATGATACCAACAGATTCCCTCATAATAATTTTGTGTGGAAGGGAATTGATGGCTCTAAAGTTTATGCGTGCGTGCCTCCGACCCACTTTATTTCGTGGAATATGCCGAGTCAGGTGCAGGCAAACTGGGAGGCATATCAGGATAAAAACACAGGAAGCGATACCTTGCAGATGTTCGGCTACGGCGACGGCGGAAGCGGTGCAACCGAAGAAATGGTTGAGCTTATGCACCGATTTGATAAGCTTTCCGTTATGCCCGAAACAGAGCATATTACCGCAAGCGAATATCTTTCAAAGAATTTCAACGAAAGTAAAAACCTTGAAACCTGGGACGGTGAACTTTACCTCGAAATGCACAGAGGTACTTTTACCACAAAATCAAACCTCAAGGCATATAACAGAAAACTTGAGTTTATGCTTCGTGAGGCGGAATTGCTTTCCGTACTCCGTATGAAGCAAGGCAGGGAATACCCCGCTGAAAGAATCAGAAACATCTATAAAAAGCTGATGATAAATCAGTTTCACGATATTCTTCCCGGCAGTCATATTACTCCTGTTTACCGTGACGCTATGGAAGATTATACCGAAATGGAAAAAGAGCTTAGCGAAATTATCGGAAGCGGCGGCAGATATTTCAATTCATTGAATTTTGACCGCACAAGCCTCACTTTCATTCCCGATGAAAGCGGCAATATCACAAGAAACGGTGTTAAGGGTTATTTCGCCGTGCCTGATATGAAAGCTCTTTCGGGCGGTGAAATAGTCAGAGAAAAGGCTGACGGCTGGTTTAATCAAAACGGACTTAAAGCCGAAACACCTTATTATACCGTTGAGTTTGCCGATGACGGCTCGATTGTTTCTCTCAAAGACAAAGAGCTTTGCAGAGAATGGGCAAACGGCGATTTCAACAAGCTTAAGATTTATCACGATAAGCCTGGTAACTACGATGCCTGGGATATTCTTCCCAACTATAAAGATAAGCAGGAAACCGTAAAGGTACTTAAACCTCTTGAATTTATTGGCTGTGACGATGAATGTGCCGAATATTCGGTAACGCTTGCAACCGAAAAAAGCACCTGGCAGATGATAATCCGTCTTTTCCGCCGCTCAAGGGGAATAGAGGTTGAAAATATCGTTGACTGGAACGAAAAGCACCGTCTTGCAAAAGTTGAATTCGGCTGCAATCTTCTCACAAGAGAATTGCTCTGCGATACTTCGGCCGGAATTATCCGCCGTGAAACTCACCGTAACACAAGCTGGCAGCAGGCAAGGTTTGAGGTCTGCCACCATAAGTGGTGCGATATGAGCGAGCAAGGCGGAGGCGTAGCGCTTATCAATGCGGGCAAATACGGTGTTTCCGCAGAAGAAAGCACAATGGCTCTTTCGCTACTGCGTGCAACCATCAGACCCGACCCCACCTCGGATATGGGTAAACACGATTTCTGCTATATGATTTATCCCCACGCCGACGATGCAGTCAAAGCGGGAATAAACAACCTTGCGTTTGAATATAATGTTCCGCTTGTAAAAGCAGATGTTGAGGTTTCTGCAGAATGCTCGGGCAAGCTCTGGCTTCAGGCAGTCAAGCTTTCCGAAAACGGCAAACAGATTGTTGTCAGACTCTGTGAGCAAAACGGAGCAAGAGGAGTAATCGACCTCGGCAGAAAAGCAAGCGTACTCAATATGCTCGAAGATGAAATCGGTGAAACGGATAAAATCGAATACTCACCGTTTGAAATAATAAGCTTAGGTTTTAATATATAGAGTGACGGAAGCAAACCAAACTATGCCTGAAAGCGAATCTTTTCAACGCTTTTCGGCGTTTCGGGATTGAAAGGCGTCAGCCTTCCTGCTCCCTCAATCGCCAAAAATCATTTAAAAATCTTCCGCTTTCAGGTCGAAGATTTTTTATCGTGAGGATTTTTGGCTTATCAAGGCACAAAACGGAGCAAATCCTTGGCGGATTTGCGAGTATTTTAACGAAAATAAGGCGGAAATCATCCGATAAAAAACATAGTTCGGATTACTTCCGCCACTCTAAGGAGAGATGAATATGTCAAACTACGAATACTGGCTCACTTTTGATGAGCAGACAAAGGCTGAACTTGAAAGCATTACCGACAAAGCAGAGCTCGAGGACAGATTCTACAAAGAGCTTGAATTCGGTACGGGCGGACTCAGAGGAATTATGGGTGCGGGCCCCAACAGAATGAATAATTACACCGTTGCAAAGGCTACAAAGGGTCTTGCTGATTATCTTAACAAGGAATTCGGCGGCGGCTCCGTTGCCGTTGCTTACGATTCAAGAAACAACTCTGCTGCGTTTGCCGAAAGAGCGGCTTGCGTTCTTTGTGCAGAAGGTATTAAGGTTTATCTCTTTGATACGCTTATGCCCACTCCCGTTCTTTCCTTTGCCGTAAGACACCATAACTGCACCGCAGGTGTTGTTGTTACCGCAAGCCACAACCCCAAGGAATACAACGGCTACAAGGTTTATGATGCAAAGGGCTGTCAGCTTGTTCCCGAATATGCGGATAAGGTAATCGCTTACGTTAACGCAGTAACAGACCTTAAGAATATTGCCGTAATGGATACCGAAGAAGCAAAGGCAAAGGGTCTTCTTGAATATATCGGCAACGATACCCTTGACGCTTTCCTTGCTGAGGTTAAAACACAGAGCCTTTACAATGAAGCATCAGATCTCAAGATTGTTTATACTCCTCTTCACGGCACAGGTAACGTTCCCGTAAGAAAGGTTCTCGAAGGCAAAAACGTTTCTGTTGTTGCATCTCAGGAACTTCCCGACGGCAACTTCTCAACAATCCGTTCACCCAACCCCGAGGAAAGAGATGCTCTTAACTTTGCACTTGTTCAGATGGAAAACGAGGGTGCTGATATCGTTATCGGTACCGACCCTGACTGTGACCGTGTAGGTGTGGGCGTACGTCATAACGGTGAGAGCATTCTTCTTACAGGTAACCAGACAGGTGCTCTTCTTATCGACTTTATCCTTAAATTCAAGAAGGATTCAATGCCCGAAAACGCCGCTGTTGTAAAAACAATCGTAACAAGCGGAATCGGTGCGGCGATTGCCGAAAAGTACGGTGCAACAACCGTTCAGACCCTCACTGGCTTCAAGTATATCGGTGAAAAAATCTGCCGCTGGGAAGAAAACGGCGAATACTCATATCTCTTCGGCTACGAAGAAAGCTACGGCTATCTTGCAGGCACTCACGCAAGAGATAAGGATGCTGTTTCCGCATCGCTTCTTATCGCTGAAATGGCGGCATACCACAAGAATAACGGCAAAACTCTTGTGGATGCACTCAACGGCATTTATGAAGAATACGGATATTACTACGATTGCCTTGAAAACTTTGTTCTCAAGGGCAAAGAGGGTGCAGAGAAAATTCAGGCTGCCATGGCTGCTCTGCGTGAAAACGCAAACGGAATTTTCGATGACCTGAGCGAGTTTATCGACTATTCAAAGGGCGTAAACGGACTTCCCAAGGAGAACGTTCTCCGCTTTGATTTCGCTGACGGCTCATGGGCAGCCGCAAGACCCTCGGGCACAGAACCCAAGCTTAAAATGTATTTCTCCGTAAAGGGTGAAAACTCGGAAACCGCAAAAGCAAAACAGCAGGAAATTTCCGCAAAGCTTGTTAAGGTAATGGGTCTTTGATAAACAGAATTTTTAATGATTTCAAATGAGTCCGATTTTTTCGGGCTCATTTTTTTGTTCAGATAATCCGAAAGAAAGAATAACAAAACGTTAACAAAAGACCAACAAAAGGTACATATTGTTTAATTAATATATATTGACGAAAATCGGCAAATGTGTTAAAATCTTTGTCGCATATTAAAAAATTATGAACGGGGTGGAAATTATGGCATTTTCAGATTTTGGTGTTTTCCTCGGTGATCTTTCACTTTGGCACATCGATCAGTCAACCAAAAAGCCTATGAAAGACCAGGAAAAAACACTCAAAAGAATCATCCGCAGAAACAAGAATTGTGAGCTCGGTAAAAAGCTCGGTTTCAAAGACATCAAATCAATTGACGATTACAGAGCAAAGGTTCCGCTGTCAACCTACGCTGATTATGAGCCTTACGTTGACCGTATTATCGAAAACAAAGAAAAGAACGTTATGTTCTCAGGTATGAACGTTCGTTACTGCTCATCATCAGGTAGTGTCGGCAAGCCCAAGATTCTTCCCAAGGGTGTAGTTGACCTCTGGAATATGCAGTGCATCGGTTTCTCATGTTCAGTTGCAACTGCAGCACGTTATCTCAAGAAAGAAAAGGGTATCAAGCTTCCCCAGCAGATGGGTCCGCTTGTTGTTGTTCTCACAGGTCACAGACTTGCTGACGGTAAACAGTGTAACGGTGCGGGTCAGGTTCCTCTTACCTACCTCAAACCCTTGCTGTCTACTTTCAGCACTTCTCCCTTATCACTTCTCGATCCCGAACACGAAGAATTGCTTGATACTTCATATCTTCAGCTTCGTTTTGCTCTTGAAAACAGAAAGGTAAGCTATCTCGGTTCAGTTGTTGTAACTCTTCTTACAACAATGTTCGATTACCTTGAAGAAAACTGGGAAATGCTTTGCGACGATATCGAAAAAGGCATTCTCAATCCCAACGTTAAGTGTACTCCCGAACTCCGCAAGGAATATTCAAAGAAATTCAAGCCCAATCCCAAGCGTGCGGCTGAACTTCGTGCGGAGTTTGAAAAAGGCTTCGATACACCCATCGCTCCCAGAATCTGGCCCAGACTTACATGGGGCTACGGTATGATGAGCTCAAACCTCAAGGTTTATATTGAAAAGCTCCGCCGCTCAATCGGTGACGATATTCCTCTTCACAACATGGGCTTTGCAGCAGCAGAAGGCTTCTTCTCAATGCCCACAGAGCTTAACTGTGACGACGGCGTACTTCTTCCTTATACTCTTTTCTATGAGTTCCTTCCCGTAATCGACGAGGATGACGGTGAGGTTGACACAACCAAAACTCTTCTTATCGATGAACTCGAAGTAGGCAAGAAATACGAGCTTGTTGTAACCAACTTCTCTGGTCTTTACAGATACCGTATGGAAGATATTGTTCAGGTTACAAGAATGTACAATAACACTCCCATGATCGAGTTCCTTTACAGAAAGAACCTCGGTATGAACCTTGCAAACGAAAAGACAACCACTCAGATGGTTGACTCGGTTGTCAAGAATCTTGCAAAGGAAATGGGTAACGATTTCAAGGGCTACAGCCTTTATCCCGACCATTCAACCAATCCTCCCCGTTACTGTCTGCTTGCAGAAGCAGTTAAACCCGTAACAGAAGAGGAAAGACAGAAGTATATCGACGCTATGGACGAAGGCTTCAAAGAGACCAACGAAAAGTACTATAAGTACCGCCGCTGGGGTATGATCAACAGACCCGAAGTTCTCTTCCTTAGAGAAAAAACATATTGGGATTACAGAGAAATGCTTCGTGCAAGAGGCGTTGTTCTCAACCAGATCAAGCCTGTTACAATTATCAACTCTGAAGAGAGAAAGAAATTCTTCTTCTCACATGTTGCAACAGAAACAGATCTTTCGGTATATCTCGGAGAGGAAAAGAGCGGGGAAACAAAATGAGAAAAATAGTTGTAAGAATAACGTCGTTTATTCTTGTTGCCGTGATTCTTGTTACATCAATGACCGCAACTCTTGTTTCAGCAGAAGAATATTCGGATAAAACCAATATCCCTGTTATTTACGTTGTAGGTCAGGGTATTCACCTTATAATCCCGCCCGAACACAACAACGGCGAAGAAAAGAAGATTTATCCCGTTAATATGGATACGGATTATCTTCTCGGCGTTGCCGAAGAAAATATGGATATGTTCAAAAATTCTGTTCTTACACAGGATTGGGATGATTTCTGTGACCTTCTTTATGATGAAATTATCAAAATGTACGGTCCTGTTGCACTCGACGAAAACGGACAGCCCAAAGACGGAAGCGTTGTTGATATTCCCTGGAGCCGTGAAAAGATAATCCGTGAATGGAAAAAAGACGGCGATTACCGTGTTCAGACTTTTGAATATCCGTATGACTGGCGTCTCGACCCTTATCAGACGGCAGACGACCTTCACGAATATATCAAGACCGTTCTTGAAGTAACGGGTGCGGAAAAGGTTGCCCTTTCGGGCAGATGCCTCGGTGCCTGCATCACTATGGCATATATGGCAAAATATGACGGTGAGTTCGTTGATAAGAACATCCTTTATTGCAGCGCTTTCAACGGTGCAACCCAGTGCAGCAAGCTGTTTGCAGGTGAAATGTATCTTGATGCAGACGGTGTTGAAAGATTTGTATATGATATTGATTTAGGTATGGAGGAAACACTTACAACCCTTATCAAGTCATTTGTAACCGTTGCAAACGATATGGGACTTCTCGACGTTGCACTCTGGTCGGTCAATAACGTATACGGCAATATTTATCTTGATATTATGCCGCGAGTAATCCGCGATACCTTCGGCACTTTCCCGGGTTATTGGAGTATGGTAAGCGAAGAGGATTACGAAAGAGCAAAAGAGGTTGTTTTCTACGGTGCGGATATGGAAAAATACGCAAACTTTATCAGCATTATAGATAACTATCATTATAACGTTCAGGCAAAGGGCGAAGAGCTTATTGCTGAATGGGAAGAACAGGGAATCGAAACTTACAATATTGTAAAATACGGTTACCAGAGCTATCCCGTAACAACGGATACTGATAAGATTTCAGACAGTATGGTGTTTGTTGAATGGGCAAGTATGGGTGCTACCTGCGCAGATGCAGGCAAAACACTCAGCAGAAGATACATCAAGTCTGCTGAAAACGAAGGCAGAAGGAACTATATTTCACCTGATAAGCAGATTGACTCTTCAACCTGTTACAGACCTGAAAGAACTTGGTTTATTAAAGATGTTCTGCACAAAGAGTTCCCTGACAGCATAAATTTACTTATCGCACAGATTGTTAATAATGAAGATTTTACCGTAAACAGCAACCCCGATTTCCCGCAGTATATGGTATTTATTGAATCGGAGGAGGAAGAGGGCGAGGGCCCCATTGTTCCTATGACAATCGAAAACTGCGGTACGGAAAAGGGATGGAACAAGAGCTTCTTTGAAGCTGCATATGAATTCTTCATTTCTCTTTATGAATTGATAAAGGCAGAAATTCAGAAGAAATCCGTTGGAACGGTACAAACAGTATAAAAACGACCCCCGACTTTAAGGTCGGGGGTGCTAAGGATAGAAAAGAGGTAATGCGGACAAGTCCGTATTACCTCTTTTTTAGCATTTCAACATAAGTGGTGAGTAAGTACGCTATTAAAATTTATTGTTTTTTGCTTCCTTTACGGTATAGTATTTATGGCATTGATTACAATAAAATTCAATATGGGAAAATTTCATATCGCCTTTTACAGTGATATCTGCGACCTCATAATCATAATTTTTGGCTTTAGAAGATTCAGAATTAATCACAGCAGAACCCTTTTTTCTTAATAATTTATTTCCACAATTCGGACAATAATGCTTTTTGAGAAATGTATAAAATAAATGTTCACACTTAAAACCGTAACCGTTCATTTTATTCCTCCTTATGTGTGATTTGCCTTAACTGTTTTTAAAGAAGAAATCAACATCCTTCTGATAGCGCCGCAATCATTATGCAACTTTTTATATTTCTCCTCAGGAATACACTCTGTTTCAAAAAGAAGTTCTAACCAATATTCTGTTTCATAGCATTCTTTTTGTGCTATTTCAAGTTTCGATATAAAATCTTTAGTTCCTTGTGCATATTGTGCTTCGTGTATATTTGCACCGATAGAGGTTGCGGAACGAAGAATCT
>JAZQKN010000153.1:0-4997 GCA_045542175.1 Acutalibacteraceae bacterium
AGCCGCCGAAAGCGTTCATTCCGACGGTTTTAAGGGTATCGGGCAGAACAACGTCTTTAATAGCAGGGCAATCCCAGAACGTCGCATAGCCGAGCTCTTCAACGCCTTCCTCAAGAATTACCGTTTCGAGATTTTCGCAATACTGAAACGGAGCAATATCAACAATTTCCTGCTCCTCTTCAGAAAAATATCCGCCTATTCTTTTAACGCTGCCGGGAATTGTTACTGTTTTGATCGGACAGTATAAAAAAGCATATCCGCAGATTTCTTTTATACCGTCAGAAAGTGTGATTGATTCAAGGTGCAGGCAGTTTGAGAAAGCCCATCTGCCGATTTTCTCAATGGTGGAAGGAACGGTAAATTCCTTGAATCCGCAGCCTGCAAACATACCCGGACTCAATTCGGTAAGGCTGGTAGGAATAACCGCCTCTGTAAGGTTTGGACAACTTGCAAACGCTTTGGAGCTGACAGTTGTTACTCCGTCAGCGATAACAACCTTGGTTATGTTTTCGCAATAGTTGTTCCATGGAATATCTTCTGAATCTTCATATTCGGTCATTGCGCCGCTGCCTGTGATTTCAAGTGCGCCGTCCGACAGGCTCCAGCGCATATTTTCGCCGCATTCACCCTCGTATTCTGCCGCAAATGAAACAAGCGGAATCGAGCAGAGCAAAAGCATTGCGGAAAGAATGATTGCAGTGATTTTTTTAACGTTTGTTTTCATAATTCACACCTCTGATTTGTTTGAAGCTGAAATTTATTCATCTTCATCGGAATATTCCGTTACGGTAACTCCACCTGCGCAGGAAAGATATTTGCGGGCTTCTTTTCTGTTGATATAAGCCTGATAAAGAGTCATAAGGCAGGGCAAAGCGGGCACAAAGAGCGAAAGTGCAAAGAATGCAGCCGCACCGAAAATGCAGAAGAAAAGGTCAATCGGAAAAATCGGGACGATAAACCATGTGAATTTGATTGCCTTCCAGAGATACTTTATGTAGTTGATGTTGGTGCATATGAGCATTGTCACGAGGCTGATTTTAAGGATTGCGTCGCAGATTTCCATTCCGACGGGATGGGCATAAACGGGGGTTTTGCTGAGGAGCCATACTATCGAGCCAAGGGCAGCGATTGCACTGCAGACAATGCTGAACTTGAATTTAAAGTCTGCTTTTTTGTAGGCTTCCTGCGCTTCGGAGGGGCTGCTGAACTCCGGATTTTTTTCGAAGATTTCTACTTTTTCCTTTTCTTTTCTTGCCATGATGTTTTTCTCCTTTTGTTTTGGTTTTTTTGCAAGGATTTTCAATCTTTTCCTTGCCCTTTCACTAATAAGACGAATGAAATTGGCTTTCGGTTCTTTGTTTTTTGAAGATTTTCAAAAAATTTTTTCACAACCATTTACCATTCCCGAAAAGCGAAAGCATCTATCGAGAAAAGACAGATGCTTTCCGCTTATGCCGACCCTCTTGAATATGAAAGGAGATGTCTGCAAAATCTCATAACAAGGAGGATAGAGCGTCGGCGAAGTTTAAAGCACAACCGGGATTCTCTCAACCGCTCAGGGTTTATTACGAAAACGTCAGCACAAAAGTTTTCTGACCCTGTCGGTTTCACTTATAAGACGATTTATAACCGAATTCGGTTCATATGTTTTTAAAAATATTGAAGGCACCTGCCGAAGCAGACAGATGCCTTCTCTTTATGCCAAACCCCTCAAACTAAAAGGAGATGTACGCATTTCAGCACAAGGAGGAAGGGGTTGGTCGGGGATTTATCAATACCAGAGGAATCCGAGAAGGAGGATATAAATAATCCACTGAATAAATGTAAAATTAACGGTTACGTTGCAGGTATCCGTAATAATTTCGCCGCCTTCAAACTCATAAGTTGCGGTAATTGTTGCGGTGCCTCTGCCGTGAGTCGTGATGTTGCCGTTTTCATTAACGGTTACAACCTTGGGGTTGGATGATGTGTATGTAACCTGCGAATCGGAAATCTTGGTTGCGGCAAGTGTTGTAACTGACTTGTAATCAAGAGCAACAGAGTCCTTTTCAAATCCGAAATCACAGATATCGAAATAACTGAAGCTTTTTGTTTTGAAAACAATATAACCGTTTTCAACCTTGGCATAGATATTTTCGTTTTTGGTACTGCCGTCTGCAAGAGTCATTCTGTGTCTTATAAGGAACTGCGTATAACGTTCATAACCTGCAGGAACAGGGATTTTTACGGTGTATTCGGTGTTGTTTTTGTTGCTTGTGATCACTTCGCCGTCACGTTCAAGGTGAATGTCATAGCGTTTGATTTTGATTCTGTTTTCATCGTATTCTCCGATATTACCGTCTGCACCTTCTTTTTCTTCCGCTACAAGAACAATATCACCATTGTTTTCAAAATATGATGAATCATATTCAACCTTGATACCGTTTGAAGAAACTTTTTCTTCAACTGTGGTTTCGGGTATGTCGGGGATTTCGGGCACATCGGGAGTGTCGGGTTCGTCGTTATTGAAATTATGTTCGCAAACAGTCAGTTCAAGCGGATTCTCTGCGACACTTGTGCAGAGGATAGTTGAAAGGGTATCGCAAAGAGTGGAATATTCGCAATTATCAGTATTAAAATGAATATACTGAAGATTACTGCAACCGTAAAATGCATTTTTTGCGATGTAATTTACGCTACTCGGAATTACAATGGATTCAAGGCTTTGGCAGTTTCCGAAAGTATATCCCAATTCAATCCAACCTACTTTGCCAAGACGAGTTATACCTTCGGGAATAACAATAGATTCAAGCGAAATGCAATTGTAGAAAGCGTAGCAACCAATGTTGTCATTTGTACTTTTTGTTGCTTCGGGTAAAACAACGGTTTCAAGAGTAGTACAACCAGAAAACATATAAGTAGGAATGTTGCTCTGCTCCATTGTTACGGTTGTGACCTTGCTTCCGTAAAAAGGTCCTCGGTAATTAGTGGGTTCTGTTGTTTCTGCTTCTGTGATTCTGCCTTTGATAATAACTTCAGTTACACCGGAATTTTCAAACAGACCGCCGCCCAATTTGCTTATGCTTTCGGGGAACGTTACCGTATTAAGACTTTTGCATCCGGCAAAAGCAAATTCTACAACTGATTTTACGGTGTTAGGTATAACGATTGATTCAAGACTTTCGCAGTTTCCAAAAGTATATCCCATATTTATCGCGCCTACTCCGCCAAGCTTCGTTATGCCCACAGGAATATTAACAGATACAAGAGAGACGCAGTTGTAGAAAGCATAGCAACCTATATTGTCATTTGCGTTTTTTATTGATTCGGGTAAAACAACGGTTTCAAGAGTAGTACAACCTGAAAACATATAAGTAGGAACATTGCTTTGCTCCATTGTCACCGTTACAACTTTGCTTTCGTTAAAAGGTCCATACACGCTGAAAGAGTCTTTTGTTCCGACGCTTTCGATTCTGCCTTTAATAGTTACATCTGCTACAGATGAACCGGAAAAAATTCCGTATCCCAAAGATTTGACGCTTTCAGGGAACACAACTTTTTCTGCTTCGCAACCGGCAAATGCTTTTTTGCCGATTGCAGTAACAGGGTATTCAAACTCTCCGTCTGATATTTTTGCGGGAACCTCAACAATTTCAGAATTACCGTTGTATTCTGTGATTGTTGCAAGCGAGTTGTTCACAGTGAATGTGAAATCACCGTCTGTATACTCTGTGGCAGCCGCAAAAGCGATATTGTCAAGATTAAAGAACGGCGCACATCCGAAAACGAATGTGAATGCCATAATAAGTACTAATGCTTTTTTTAATGTATTTTTCATAATTATCCTCCGATTTTTATTTTAAGATACTTGTGCCACGATTTTGTACTGTACATCGGGTTGTACTGAATTGATCGGTACACCTTCTTCGTAAGTGATAAAACCATCGTTGTAATAGCCATTGAGTTTTGAAGAGTTCTCTTTTATGGTTTTGTCAATGTCGGCTACTGAAACAGACTTTCCGACTGCAACCCGATGGGACAGTGTTGTTATATAATCACCTGTGTCAGCGGAATACACTTCAACATCAATTGTTACAACACTCTGTGTTGTTGTCGGGGCTTGGGTCGTTGCGGGTTTGGTGGTTGGTTTTGTGGTGGTCGGTTTCGTTGTTGACGATTTTGTTGTGGTGGGGTTTGGTTTCGGCTTTGTTGTGGTTGGTTTTGTGGTTGCAGGTTTCGTTGTGGAAGCCTGAATTGTCGATGAGGATTTTGTTGTTGATGTGTTTGTTGAAATCGGTTTCGTTGAAGCTGACTGTCCGTTCGATGGTGTTGACAGTGTGTTTTCATTTGTTATCGAAGCATCTGTCAGAGTGAATTCAACCGTGCCGTCTGCCGCCTGAACAACAATTGTTGTTCCGATATACGGCGCGGTTGTATGCTCTTCTGTATATACGGTTGTGTCTGCATAGTCTTTTTTATTTCCGTTTTTAACAACCGTAACTATGCCTGCCGTTGAGCCTGCTACCACCGCAGCAACCGATACGCCTGCGATTACTTTTTGTGCAACGGTCAGCGTTGCAATTTTTGCCGCTATGCCCGTTCCTGCTACCGTTGCGGCAGTTGCTCCCGATGCCGCGAGCACACCAGATGCGGTTATACCTGCAAGAACGGTTGACGAACCCGAGCTTGCCGCAAAGGTTGCTCCTGCCGTTATCGACGTTCTTCGCATTGCCCAGAGAACAACTCCGATGGGGGCAACGCTGTAAGCAGAGGTGATTCCTCGTTTTGAGAACTTTTCTTTCAGGTCTTTTCTTGCCGAGAACAACCTTGTTTTGACCGTACCTTCGGGAATCTCAAGTGTTTCGGCAATTTCGCTGACGCTTAATTCCTCAAAATACATCATCAGAACGCAGGCTCGTTTTTCTTCGTTCAGCTCATCAAGAATCTCCATAACGGTTTGCTGAAGCTCATTCTGATCAAGGTTTTCTTCGGGAGAGAAACTTGTGTCCTCGTCAGGC
>JAZQKN010000154.1:0-14285 GCA_045542175.1 Acutalibacteraceae bacterium
TGAAAGCGATTTTGACAGCCTGTATGAACATATTTCAGGCAGAATCAGCAAGGATGAAGTTTCTCTTGAAAAATATCAGCGCCTTTATGAAAAGGGTTATCTTGTAAAAGACGGTGACAAAGATAAGGTAACAATGATTGTTTCCACCTATGGCGGCGATGAATTGATGAGTCTTATTCCCGACCCCGATGAAAAGCTTGAAAAGAAGCTTGAAAAATACTGCAAAGAATATTATGAACTCACAAAAGACTGCGTTGCTGACCATATGCACAATCTTCACAAAATAGCTTGTAAACTGAAGTGGACAAACGGCAGAATGAGACTGACCGTTATTGAACAGCTTCTCAAGTCGGAAGTGCTCGCTCTCCCGACCGAAGAACAAAAGGCGGCACTCACAACAATGCTTTTCTGCGATAAACTTCCCGAATAAAAAACATTATAAAAAAGCAGACCAACCCCATTTATTATTCGTCTTGTAAGTGAAAGGGTAAGGTGAATGATATGGAGCAAAATAAAAAACAATTTGTTTTATATGTTTTCTGCTGTGTTCTGCATTTTATAAATTTCGTAATAATGACCTATATTGTGGTTTCATCGAAAAATTATGTCTATCTTCTTCCTGCTGCTCTGTTTTTGCTGTGTTTTGTTTTATACATATTGAATACCGTGAAAAGCTATAAGAAAATCAGGGCGGAAAACGCCAAAAAGCTCAGGAAAGAGCAGTCAACCAACGGTTGATACCCCGAAAACAACCATTAGTTTATCGGCTTCAACGTTTCGTTTGTTGACTCAACCGAAGGAATTTGCAACAATGAAATCGGCGAAAGCAAGCCGAATCAAAATTTGAAGGAGAATGAATCATGAATCTCGGAAACAATATTTCAGAAAAAAGAAAAGCAAAAGGAATGACTCAGGAGGAACTTGCAGCGAACCTTGGAGTATCACCTCAGGCTGTATCGAAATGGGAAAATAATTTATCCTGCCCCGATATTTCACTTTTGCCCGCAATTGCAAAGATTTTCGGAATGAGCGTTGATGAATTGCTCGGCGCCGCTTCCGCAACTGAAAATGTTGGAGAGGAAAAAACATTTTCCGAACCCGAAACTGCATATGAGGAACCTGTTTTTACCGGCAAGAAGGCAACAACCTTGCTTATCACAACCGATAAAAACGGTAAAGTTTCAAACGTCAGAATACCGCTTACCGTTATGCGTTTCGGTCTGAATTTAGGCAGTGCATTCGGCGGCATTACAGGCGCTCAGGCAAACACAATCGAAAACGCTGTCAAAACGGGGCTTTCAGGAGAAATCCTTTCCGTTGACGGCGAAAACGGAGAAAAGGTTACAATCAGCCTTGTTTAATATCTGAAAGAAGGGATACCCAATGCCCATATTTACTATATCGTTCTGTGCGGTTATAATTTTAGTATACATTCTCGATAATTTTATTTTAATTCCAAAAACAGCAACCGTAACACTGAAAGAAAAGCTGTGGACAGGGCACAACAAAGGCTACATAAACCATGCTTTGCATTTGTCTGAGAAGAAAATAAAAAAGGGAGAAGTGTGGAGACTTGTTTCCTCTGCGCTTCTCCATGTGGGAACATGGCATATTATCTCAAACGTAGCCGCAACACTTATTGTAGGTTATGCTGTTGAGACACAGCTTGGCACAGCAAGAACACTTGCTTGCTATGTCGGTTCAGCGTTTGTTTCGGGACTTTATATGGCGTTTGTATATAAACTCCACGAAGGTGAAGGCGCATCAACGGGAATTTACGGTTTGATTGCCGTGTTTGTTATGCTTGCAATAAAGAACGGTACTGTTATGTTTTCTGAATTGCCTGCTTATGCTATTATTGTTCTTGCTATATATACAGTAGGCGGAATGTTTGTGGGCAAAGCCACCGCATGGGAGCATATCTCCGGTTTTGCAGGCGGTTTGATAATGGGATTTTTATTGATTTAAGGTGATGTTATGCAATCTCTGATTTCAAAAATATTTATGTCAACCTTGCGCTTGATTTTTCATTCGCCGTTGTCCGACAGTTCAAAGCTGTCCGACAATGCGGCAAAGCTGACGAAGGATAAAAAATCAAAATACAAGCCCTCAAAAAACTTTACATGCTCAAAACATACAACCGACGGTGTGAAATATGAAAAGCTCATAAACCGTAATTGCAAAACAGAAAAAGTTATACTTATGATTCACGGCGGTGGATTTAAAATCGAACTGAATGATTTTTACCGCAGGCTTGCCGAAAAATACAGCAAAATGTTTTGTGGCGCAACGGTTATAAATGTTGATTACGGAAGATTTCCCGAACATCAGCTCCCGTCGCAGATGCACGATGTTGTAAAGATTTATCTTCATTTGCTTGATGAAGGTGTCAAAAATTCCGATATTGTTTTTATCGGCGACAGCGCAGGTGCAACCCTTGCAATGACATCATCCTTGTGGCTCCGTGATAACGGTTATCCCATGCCGAATCACATCGTTTGTTTTTCATTGTGGGCAGATGCAACATCAAGCGGTGATTCAAAAATCAAAAATGCATACACAGACCCGTTTTACGGAATTGCAAAACATAAGAAAATCGAAGATAACCTTCACTTGCTCAGAAGAATCTCGAAATATGTTCTGAACGTTGACAGAACCGACCCGTATATCTCGCCGTTGTTCGGCAGTTTTGAAAAATTTCCGAAAGTCACTCTGATATGCGGAACTGCAGAACTTGATGAAAGCGACAGTGACAGAGTTTATGAAAAGCTGAAATCCGCAGGTGCAGATGCCAAGCTTCATAAATTTGAAGGAATGTGCCATTGCTTCCAACTGTTTTCGTTTTTACCCGAAAGCAAAACCGCATACCAAATTGTGAAAAGAAGAATAGCGGAGGAATAACAATGAAAATTCTTGATAACAGCGATAAATATTTATTGCCCCTTTTGCCTCAGATTGTTTCTGAAAAGCTTGATAAGAAAGCGGATAATATAAAATTTATCGGCGGCGGCAGCTTCGGCAGAGTCTATAAAGCCACACTTTCAGACGGCGAAACAATCGCTGTCAAAGCATACAGAGTTCAGGGTTCGCAGTATGAAGAAGCAGAGCAGCTCAATCTTCTTTCCGCAAACACAAGCGTAAAAATGCCGAAGGTACTTTTTACTCATAAAGATAATGAAACGGCAATAATGGCAATGACTTTTGTTGAAGGACAGAATGTGTTAAACCCTGCATTTTTATTAAAAAACAAAAATCAGAAACAGAAATTTGCCGATGATGTTATTTCGGGTATGCTCGAATGGCACAGTGTTGCGAATGATAAATTCGGTTCATTGTCAGATCCCGTTTATGACACTTGGCTTGAATACTATAAAAAAGAAAAGCAGGAGCCATGGCTCGCCGCTTTGAAAGAATTATCCGAAAACGGAAAGTTCAGCAAGAAAAAGCTGAAGCTGCTTTATGATGCAACAGAACTTTTTAACTCTCTCCCCGAAGAAAAAACAAATCCCGTACTCATACACGGCGACCTCAATATAATGAACATAATGGCTGACCCCAAAACTTTGGAACTCACAGCTTTTATCGACCCTTGCGGCAGCCTTTGGTCAGACAGAGAATATGATTTGTTCCAGCTTCGCAATATGTGGGGCGATGCTTACGGTCTGTATGAAACATACAAACAGAAATATAAACTTTCCGAATATGCGGATTTCAGAGTTGCTTATTACGCTTCCATGCACGAAGCGGCAATGAGACTCAAAGGTGGTTTGATTATGCCGCTGTGGGAAGATTTGAATAATGCCCGACTGAAAAAAGAAATGAAAAAGCTGAAAGAAAAACTGCTTTAAATTCAGGAGACTTCTGTATGGAAGTCTCCTTTTTAATATGGCCTAAGCCAACTAATATGCTCAATTATTGTCTTTGACGATTGTTTTTTGCATCTTACCCCTTCTAAAATGCATCTTGATTAAAATCTGTTGCCAAGCAAGCAGATTTCTGTATATAATTCAATCAGGATAAAACAAGGAGGGGCACAGATGAAAGCAATAACCGTAAATAATCTTACAAAGCGATTCGGTGATTTTACTGCCGTTAATAAAATTAGTTTTGATGTGAACAAAGGAGAACTTTTAGGTTTTCTGGGAGTAAACGGGGCAGGAAAATCAACCACAATAAATATGTTGTCCACATTGCTTAAGTCAAATGAAGGTCATGTAGAAATCTGCGGAGAAATTCTGGGAAAGAATGACGAAGCAATTCGCCGAAAAATAGGAATCGTTTATCAGCAAAACTGTCTTGACGATATATTGAGCGTTAAGGAAAACCTTTTGTGTCGAGGTATACTGCATGGTGCTTCAAAAAGCAAAGCACAGAAACGCCTTGATGAACTGAGCGAAATGCTATCTCTTTCGGAACTTCTGAAAAAACGTTATTCAAAGTTGTCGGGCGGTCAGAAAAGACGTTGCGAAATTGCGGCAGCGCTTATGCATACACCGGAAATTCTTTTCCTTGATGAGCCCACAACCGGTCTTGATCCCGCTACCAGAAAAGATGTGTGGAGTGTAATTGAAAGTCTGCGCCGTAATACCGGCATGACAATTTTTCTGACAACGCACTATATGGAGGAAGCTGCCGGAGCAAACAGAATAATCATAATCGATAAAGGCTCTGTTCGTGCACAGGGAACTCCATTTGAGCTGAAGGAAAAATACGCATCTGATACAGTGAAAATATATTGCAGCAAAGAAAACGGTGACAAGAATTTCCAAACACTTTCCGATCAGGGCTTTTCTGTAAAAAAAGAAGAATACGGTCTTAGCTTTCCGATAAAAAATACCGTTGATGCCATAGAGCCTGTCCACTCACTCAAAGAACAAATAACAGGTTTCGAAGTTATTCAGGGTAATATGGATGATGTGTTCTTAAACGCATGTTCGAATTAATAAAATGGGGTGTTAAAATGAATTTTTATGAATTAATAAAGAGAAATCTTAAAATATACTTTCGGGATAAATCCGCCGTGTTTTTTTCGCTGTTATCAATGATTGTAACAATAATTCTGATGCTTTTCTTCTTGAGCGATTTTCAAATCGATGCAATTGTATCAATGATAGGTGAGTTTCCCGGAAGAAATGCCGATTCCGATAAGATTAATGCAACAGTTTTTGTTTTGCAATGGATTGCGGGCGGAATAGTCGGTATAAATGCCGTAACAGTTACAATTGCGTTTTATTCCGCTATGATTCGTGACCGTGTTGACGGCAGACTGAATTCAATATATACTGCACCCGTAAGCCGATTTACAATTTCTGCAGCATATGTGACATCAGCCTGGATTTGTTCGGTTATAATCTGCATATTAACTTTGGCGTTTTCGGAATTATATTGTATAATCAAGGGTGCCGATGTCTATTCATTTGTTTCTCACATCAAGCTGATTGGTATTATTGCAGTGAATTCATTTACATATTCCGCTTTAATGTATTTATTAGCTATGCTTGTCGCAACCCAGGGCGCTTGGGGAGGACTCGGAACAGTTATCGGAACGATAGTAGGCTTTCTTGGGGGAATATATCTTCCGATAGGAGATTATTCGGAGACAATGGCAAATATAATAAAATTTCTGCCTGTCATATATGGTACAAAGCTTTTCAGAACAGTTATGACTGAGGATGTGCAGGCGATTATTTTTAAAGACGCTCCTGCTGAGTTGATAAACGAATACCGTTTGGAAATGGGTGTTGACCTCGAGATTTTCTCATATAAAATAAGTGACTTTGACAGTATAATAATATTACTTACCTGCGGCATCGTTTTTTTGGTGTGCGGTGCAATTGTAACAAAAAGAGCAAAAAAATCTGACAAATGATCGGAGGCTGTTATGAAAATAACAATTGAAGCTTTGGCTGACGGTGCCGAAGAAGAAATAATCATCAGAACCAATACTATGGACAGCGATATAATAAATCTGATATATGCTGTCAAAGCCGGAAGAAACCGGATAACTGCCTTTTACGAAAATGAAATTGTTCAGCTTGATTCAAAAGAAGTTTATTATTTTGAATCGGTTGATAACAAAGTTTACGCTTGCTGTGAAAAAAAGGTTTTTGAAATAAAGCAAAAATTGTATGAGCTTGAAGAAATATACAAACAAACGAATTTTGTGCGAATTTCAAAATCAATGATAGTAAATATTTCAAAAGTCAGCAAAATAGTACCGATGTTTAACGGCAGACTTGAAGGTGTGCTCTGCAATGGTGAAAAAGTTATAATAACAAGACAGTATGTCGCAAATCTAAAGAAAAAACTTGGAATATAGGAGGAATGAAAATGAATTTTTTAAAGGTATTTATTAATTTTTTCTCAACAATAACTTTGGGGATAGTTTTTGTTTGTGCGGTAAATATGTCTTTGTCACCGGGTTACAATGTGCCTGACAGTGTGCTTTGGCAAGTTCTTCTTTCCGGATTTATCACATCAATCATGACAAGCATCGGTGCTTTTATTTTCACGGCAATAAACACCAAGACAAAACTTGCGGTTTCGATTGTGATACACTATGCTTTAATGTCAGTAATTATGATTAGTTTAGGCGTATGGTTTGATTGGTTGAATTTTGATATAAAAGGTATTGTAATGATGCTTATTTCAGTTGCCGTTGTTTATTTAATTGCTTTTTTACTCAATTATTACATCATCAAAAAAGAAGCTGAAGGAATTAATATCGCTTTAGAAAAGCATAACAAGCGTAATCAGTAATACGTAAATTTTATTTCGAAGTGCTTTTGCAGATTTCTTTTGTAAATAAACTACACTCCAATTATAAATACCGAGTAAAACCCTCTGAAAATCATTTGATTCTCAGAGGGTTTAAAACATATTTATTTAATCATTCCGAAGTGTTTTAATGCTTCCTTGATTGCTTTTTCTTTATTCGGAGGGCATTGGGGTTGTCTTGCATCATCGGACTTCGGCTTATTGTAGTTATCACGCTCGATGATACCGCATTTCTGTTTTACCTGTGCGATATACAAACTGCTGACTTTTAGACCGCTATGCTCAAGCACATAATCCTTGATTTCCTGATAGGTAGCTTTCTTCTCCGCATCGGTCAAATCAAGTTCATCCATATCCAAATCAATTTCAATATGATGCTTTGTGTTGAGTTTGGACAAAAGACATACCGTTTCCACGTGGCCTGTTCTGGGGAACATATCAACGGGAGTTGCCTTGTCGGTTTTGTAGCCGAGAGAAGCGAAAATTCCGCAGTCCCTCGCAAGGGTTGCGGGGTCGCACGAAACGTAAACGATTCTGTCGGGTCTCATCGCCGCCGCGGTTTCAATCATTTCGGGAGCACAGCCCTTTCTGGGTGGGTCAAGAATGATAACGTCGGGCGTTATTCCTTGGTTTTTAAGGATTTCGGCGGCTTTCGGAGCATCGCCGCAGATGAATTCCGCGTTTTCAATGCCGTTGAGTGCCGCGTTGAGCTTTGCGTCTTCAATTGCTTCGGGAATTATCTCAACGCCGATGATTTTCTTCGCCTTTGAAGCCATCGAAAGTCCGATTGTACCCGCACCGCAGTAAAGGTCAAGCACGGTTTCGTTTCCGCTGAGGGATGCATATTCCGCCGCCTTGCCGTAGAGTTTTTCCGCCTGGTCGCGGTTGACCTGATAGAAAGAAAGCGGAGAAATTCTGAAACGCAGACCGCAGAGAATATCGGTTATGTAATCCTCGCCCCAAAGGGTGCGGCATTTTTTGCCGAGGATTACGTTGGTTTTTTCGGTGTTTGAATTTATGATAATGCTCTTTATTGCGGAGCATTTTTTACAGAGCTTTTCGCAAAGACCCTGTTCATCGGGCAACTTTGAGCCGTTTATGACCGCACACACCATAATTTCGCCGCTTTTTGCACCTTTACGGATGTAAATGTGACGGAGCAGACCCTTATGCTGTACCTCATCGTAAGCCGAAATACCGTTTTCTTTTATATGCTCCGAGAAAACCTCAAGAATTTCCCCGAATTCTTCGGGCTGAAGCCGACAGGAGGGACAGTGCACAACCCTGTGGCTGTGAGACGAATAGAAGCCCAGCTTTACCTCGCCGTTTTCAATTGCAACGGGAAACTGTGCCTTGTTACGGTATCCGCAGTCGGTTTCGGCGGCAATAATCGGCTCGAATTCGGGCTCGATTCCGCCGATTCTCTTAAAGCATTCCGCAACGTGGTCGGCTTTGATTTTCGCCTCGGCAGAATACTTCATATGAGAGAAAACGCAGCCGCCGCATTTGAGATATACGGGACATTCGGGCTCGATTCTGTCGGTAGAGGGGACGTCGACGCTTTCAACCTTGGCGTAGGCATAGGTCTTTTTGACCTTGAGAATATGGGCGGTGATTTCGTCTTCGGGTGCCGTTGCGGGCACGAAAATTGCCATTCCGTCGTAATGACCCACACCGCTTCCGTTTGAGGAGCAGCTTTCGATTTTAAGTTTTATTCTGTCGTTCTTTTTAAGAAACATATTATTTCAGGAAGCCGCTGATGATAACCTCTTCGGCTTCTTCTTCGCTCATACCGAAGGTCATCAGCTTGATAAGCTGGTCGTTGTTGATTCTGCCGATTGCCGCTTCGTGAACAATCTGTGCGTCGGCACTGTTTGCGGTGATAGCGGGTACGGAGCTTACGGTTGCGTTATCCATAATGATGGAGTCGCACTGTACGTGAGCGCGGCATTCTGTGTTGCCGATTGCGTTGGGATAGAAAAGCTGTTTTGAGTTATCCTTTGCAACCGAGCGGCTGATAATCTGCGATGAAGCACCCTCGCCGTTGAGAGAAACCTCCATATCGGAGCGTGCATACTGATTGCCGTGAGTGAGAAGTCTTTCGGTAATGATGAGCTTTGCGCCTGCAGCAAGGCTTGCCTTGGTATCTCTTACGGTTGAGTCAACGCCCTTGATCTGCACCATTTCCATTTCACAAACAGAGTTTTCATCCTGCTCGATAACGGTTACGGGGTTGAGCACTCTCTCACCCTTGCCGTCGCCTTCGCCGTAGTGCTTTTCAACGTATTTGATTTTTGCATTTTTGCCTACATGGAAGGAGTGAATACCGTCGTGCTCGGATTTTTCGTCGCCGCTGTTGTGGATTCCGCAGCCCGCAACGATGAGAATATCGGCGTCTTCACCGATGTAAAAATCGTTATATACAAGGTCGTTTACGCCCGCCTCGGTAATGATAACGGGGATATGAACGCTCTCGTTTTTTGTGCCGGGGGCAACGATGATGTCAATGCCCGGCTTGTCCTGTTTGGGAACAATTTCGATGTTTGCGGTTGATCTTCTTGAATGTCCGCCGCCGTTTTTGCGGATGTTATATGCACCCGCGGGAATCTCGTGGAGATCCGCAATAGCTTCGAGAAGCTGAGAATCAATGTTATTCATCAATTATCCCCCTTTCCTCTGAATCCGCAGTTTTCGCTGAATTCGCCCATAAGCTTGGGGAAGATTTCTTCCTTGCTGCCCATAGACCTTACCTTGCCGTCAGCAATAACAATCATTGTATCGGCAAGCTGCATGATTCTTTCCTGGTGAGAAATAACAATAACGCTCTTATGGTTGCTGCTGCTCATTGCCTTGAAAGTTTCAACAAGCATTGAGAAGCTCCACAGGTCAATGCCTGCTTCGGGCTCGTCGAAAATAGCAAGGTCGAGCTTGCGCGCCATAAGGGTTGCGATTTCAATTCTTTTTGCTTCGCCGCCTGAAAGGGAAGTATCCATTTCGCGGTTAAGATAATCCTTTGAGCAAAGACCCACGCTTGTGAGGTAGCCGCAGCATTCGTCTTCGGGGAGCTCATAGCCCGCCGCAAGAGAAAGCAGACGGCGTACTGTAAGACCCTTGAATCTGGGCGGATGCTGGAAAGCATAGCCCATACCGAGCTTTGCTCTTTCGGTAACCGAAAGGTCGGTGATGTCAATATCGTTATAATAAATTCTGCCGCTTGTGGGCTTTTCAATGCCCATAATCAGCCTTGCAAGAGTTGATTTTCCGCCGCCGTTGAGGCCTGTGATAACGGTGAAGCCGCCATCGGGAATTTCGAGCGAAAGGTTATCGATGATTCCGAGACCCTTTCCGTCAACATCCACGCGGAATGAAACGTTTTCAAGCTTTAACATATCTATTCTCCATTTAAAAATAATAAATTACACATTAAATCAGTTTATTATATAACATAATTCTCTGTTTATCAATATTTTATCCTAAATTTTATCTGCGTGCTATGGTATATGACACAACACGGAGGCAAAAAAATCTTTTAAAAGGTTGAAAAATCAAAAATCGGTGATATAATTACAGTATAAAAATCAAGGAGGAATAAACTTGAAAAAACTCACGGCTATATTACTTACACTTGCACTTGTTTTCACGTTTGCGGTTACTCCCGTAAGTGCTGAAAACGATGAAAAACTCCGTTTCGGCGATGATGGAAAGTTCAGAATTCTTCACATCTGCGACATTCAGGACGGCCCTCTTCTTTTAGGCATCACATCCGATTTCATCAAGGCTATGCTTGATGAAACAGATCCTGACCTTGTTGTTCTCGGCGGCGATAACATTTCGGGCGGCTCCTGTATAATAGACCCTCTTGCTGCCGTTGCTATTGACAAATTTATGAGCATTTTTGAAGAAGAAGGCGTTCCCGTTGCCATTGTTTACGGTAACCACGATGCCGAAGGTCTTGCAACAAGAGAAGACCAGATGAAAATGTATGAAAAATACGATTGCTTCGTAGGCTGCGCAGGCGAAGATCTGACAGGCTGCGGTAACTATAACGTTCCCATCTATTCGGCTAACGGCGATGATATTCTCTATAATCTCTGGATGATCGATTCGCTCAGCTACAATGAGCCTGAAGAATGGTTCTTTGAAAGAAACTTCCAGGAAAACGACCTCGGCGGTTACGGTGCCGTTCACAAGGACCAGATTGACTGGTACGTAAGAACTTCAAACGAACTCAAGGCACAGAACGGCGGTAAAGTTGTTCCCTCAATGATGTTCCAGCACATCGTTGTTCCCGAAATCTTTGACGCACTTGTAAAAGTTCCCGAAGGAACTGCCGGCTCGGTTGACGGCTGGGCTCTTCCCGAAGGCGCAAAGGGTGATCTTGGTGAAGCTCCCTGTCCTCCCCAGTATACAAACGGTCAGTTTGACGCAGTTGTTGAACAGGGCGACGTTGTTGCAATGTTCTTCGGTCACGACCATAAAAACTCATTTGAGCTTACCCACAAGGGTGTTGACCTTGTTACAACTCCCGGCGTAGGCTTCAGCTCATACGGTGGTGACAACAGAGGTGTAAGAGTTATTGACCTTGACGTTAATGACCTGAGCACCTACGAAACAGAGGTTATCGCATGGAGAGATTACTACGATGCAGATAACAACTCTTTCGCAAGCAACAGATTCATCCTCAACGGCAATGAATTTGAAACAAACGAAAAGATTGAGGCTTTCTTTGCACTTGCACAGGAAAACTTCCTTCTCCTCCTTGCAGGACTTTTCACATTTTAATCTTTAAACTTTAACTGTCAATCAAGAGTCGGTGCTTGCACCGGCTCTTTTTATTTGCAACGCTGTTACCCTGTATCCGCAGAGGGCATATACTGCTAATGGCAGAAATTTTTTGCCTTATTATTAAGTTGTTTAATATTTATTAATAATATATTATTAAAAAATTATTGCAAGCGAGGTTAAGATGGTGTATAATATCTTAAATATGACTATAATGGGTGTAGTATCGACAGGGGTGAATTCATTTGACACAAGCCTATTTTGATAACAGCGCAACCACCGCTCCTTGCAGTGAAGCGATTAACGCCGTAACACAGGCTATGACCTACGGCTGGGGCAACCCTTCTTCTCTTCACAGAATAGGCAACAGAGCACAGGAGCTGCTGGATTCTTCAAGAGCGGAAATTGCCAAAAAGCTTTCCTGCACCCCTGAGGAAATTTATTTCACGTCGGGAGGAACGGAAACAAATAATCTTGTTCTTTTCGGTGCGGCGTATAAAATGCGTCGGATGGGTAAAAGGATAGTTTCAACAAGCGTTGAGCACCCCAGCGTTGACGAAACCCTTAACCGCCTTGAAGCCGAAGGCTTTGAGGTTATCAAGTTAAAAGTTGATAAATACGGCAGAATAAACGAAAAAGACCTTTTCGCCGCCGTTAATTCAAATACAATTCTGATTTCAATGATGCTCGTAAACAACGAGGTCGGAACAATAATGCCCGTTCAGGCGGCAAAAAGAGCGGCTGTGATGGCTCGCTCACCCGCATTGATTCATTGCGATGCCGTTCAGGCTTTCGGCAAGATGCCGATTAAACCCGCAACCCTCGGTGTTGACCTTATGACGGTCAGCTCCCATAAAATCCACGGACCCAAAGGTGTGGGCGCTCTTTACATCCGCAAGGGTGTTAAAATCAATCCCAGAACCTTCGGCGGTGCACAGGAAAACAAGATAAGACCCGGCACCGAGGCTATGCCCGCGATTGCAGGGTTTGCCGCCGCCGCAAAGGCGTTGCCCGACCCCAAAACAGAGCTTGAGCATATTTCCGCTCTGCGTGACTATATGGTTGAAAAGCTTGGCGGAATCGAAGACGTTGTTATCAACTCTCCGTCTGATGCTCTGCCCTACGTCACGAATATTTCGGTTATCGGAATCAAATCCGAGCCGATGCTCAACTTCCTTTCCGAAAAAGGAATATATGTTTCGGCGGGCTCTGCCTGTTCAAAGGGCAAAAAGAGCCACGTTCTCATGCAGATGGGTCTTGACGCAAAAAGGCTTGACAGTCCGCTGAGAATCAGTTTTTCAAGATTCACAACCGTTCAGGAAATAGATGCTCTTATTTCGGGAATCAAAGAGGCGAAAACAGTAATAAGAGCCGCAAAATAAATATTTGGAGTTAAAAATGAAAGAGATAATTCTTATTAAAAACGGAGAGCTTGCTCTCAAAGGTCTCAACAGAAGAACTTTTGAGGATATGCTTGTTAAAAATTTACGTCGCAGACTTGAAACCGTGGGCAAATTCAAATTCACGGTTGCGCAGTCAACAATCGTTGCAGAGCCTGAGGATGACGGCATTGACCTTGACGAGGCAGTTGACCGCATCAGCAGAGTTTTCGGCATTGCGGGCTTTTCAAGAGCGGCGGCAGTTGAAAAGGATATGGAAGTTATCCTTAAGAGTGCGGAAGAATACCTGGCTCCCCAGCTTCTTACCGTAAGAAGCTTCAAGGTAGAAGCAAAGCGCTCGGATAAAAAATTCCCTCTCCAGTCACCCGAAATCTGCAGGGAAACAGGCGGATACCTTCTTCGCAAATTTCCCCATCTTGAGGTTGACGTTCATAACCCCGATATGGTTGTTACGGTTGAGGTCAGAGATAATTATGCTTATATCCACGGCAAGCAGATAAAGGGTGCGGGCGGTATGCCCACAGGCAGTGCGGGTAAGGCGGCGCTCCTTATTTCGGGCGGTATCGACAGCCCCGTTGCGGGATATATGATGGCAAAAAGAGGCCTTGAGCTTATGGCGGTGCATTTTGCTTCGCCTCCCTATACAAGCGAAAGAGCAGAGCAGAAAGTTCATTCGCTACTCAGACAGGTCAGCAAGTATTCGGGCAGAATAGCCCTCTGGGTAGTGCCTTTCACTGAAACACAGGAAATGATTAAAGACAACTGCCCCGAAGAAATCTTCACCGTTATTATGCGACGTATGATGATGAGAGTTGCCCAGATTATTGCCGCAAAGCAGAATGCGGGTGCACTTATCACGGGCGAAAGCGTAGGTCAGGTTGCAAGCCAGACGATGCCTGCAATCGCCTGTACGGATAACGTTTGCGAAATGCCCGTTTTCCGTCCGCTTATCGGTATGGATAAAGACGAGGTTGTTGCGATTTCAAGAAAAATTGAAACCTTTGATATTTCAATTTTACCCTATGAGGATTGCTGCACGGTGTTCACACCCAAGCATCCCAGAACAAGACCTACCGTTGACTACGTTCAGGAGTGTGAAAAGGCACTTGAGGTGGACAGGCTTGTTAACGAAGCCGCAGAAAACGCAAGGCTCGTTGTAATCAACGCATATTAATTTTAACTTTTAAGGAGGCAAACGGATGGCTGTTTGTGAAATTTTATCTGTCGGCACGGAAATTCTGCTCGGCGATATTCTCAACACAAATTCAAGATATCTTTCGGTTGAGCTTGCAAAAATCGGCATATCCGTTTTGCGTCACACAACCG
>JAZQKN010000155.1:0-55529 GCA_045542175.1 Acutalibacteraceae bacterium
TTTCTCATAATCTTTTATGTGCCGATAGCTTCGGGGCATAACAAAACCTCCTATGGTAGTTTCTTTAATTCTACCATAGGAGGCTCTTTTTTTCATTGTCCGTTTTTACTGGACCTGTTCATAAGCTGTGATGACCTTTTATTTTTCTTGATTGAAATGTGTGTAATCTTTTCGGCTTGATAAACTCATAGGCAATAAGTCTCGTATAAATTTGTCAGCATTGATTTATAACCGACAAACTCATAATTAAACCATGTTTGTAATAATGTTGACAATAAGTTCTTATTAGGTTATAATTTATTATATATTTTTATTTGTTATATAGTAAATTTAGGGGGATTTTTGTGCCAAATTTCTATACCGAAGCAGAAATAATAAAAAGTGATTTCTTGTTGGTGAGTTATAAGCATGAAAACAAGGAAATTGTTTCTGAAACCGTAGAGTGGCTTATTTCTTCAGGCGTTCGATTGTGGTATGACAAAGACCTTAAAGCCGGGGACGAATGGGATGAACGCGTAGAGAGACTCATTAAGCATCCCAACTGCACAGGCGCAATTTTTTTTAACAGCCGTCAATCTTTTTTAAGCAGTGCCGTTGCTAAAGAAAGAGCTCTTGTTCTTGAAAAAAGAAAGGAATTTTCTTCTCTGAAAAAAAAGTTCCTTGTTCTGCCTGTAAACATTGGTAAGCCTTCCACTTTGCAACTTCTGAAACAGGTGTTTGATACTTTGCCGGACAATGAGTCGGAATTATCACTGCGCTTCCCGCCTGAGACAATTAAAGTTATTCTAGACCTTTTTAAAACGAATATTGTTTACTGCAAAGTCGATGACCCGAATTTTAAACAGAGTATTTACGACACCATCAACGAGGATATGTCCGGGGTTATTGATAAATCCAAGTTGGAGTTTGAAAAAATTTCAAATCTCTATTCCACTAAAACGAATCAGGGTTATTCGTGTATTGAGCTGGGCCACTGGAAGAACGCTTTAATAAATCCAAACTTTTTTCCGAATTATATCTCAAGCAAATGTAATGACGGAAAATTTCAATACAACGGCAACTTGTACATAGCTTCATCCGGTAAATTTTATGACCTCAAACCAATCAGCTGGATATACCTGTATGAAGAAGACGGCATAGTCACTCTTCTTTCCGAGAGTTTCTTGGATGTCGGGCACGGTGGAAAAGAACTGACCGAATGGCTTGAAAACACCTTTAGATCAAGTGCCTTTGACGAAGCAGAGCAAACTGCATTAGGCATAAAAATATGTCTTCTCACAAAAGAAGATATTGAGAAATCGCAAGTGAAAATACCTGTATGTAAAGAAAACGAACTGGGTGAGAAAAACTGGTGGATAGATGAATTCAACGGAAATCTGCAGAAAGTCATCCGGGAAAACGGTGAAATTTACGAAAACGGATATCGGATAAATACAATCCGCGCTATCAGACCTGTTATAAGAATCCCTGCTGAAAACCTTATAAAATTTCTGGACAAAAAATAAAATATTTGGAGGATTTTAAAATGGCAAACATTACAGATACCAAAATAGAAGTTTCGGAATCAATATCTGATTTAATTGATAATTCTATAGCATCCTCATCCATCTTTAACCGATACATAGACAAAAAGATAGTCGGAAAAAAGATTTTTGCTGAGTTGTACAAAAAATTTATTTCCAAAGGTAGCCGAAAAGGTTTTTATCTGGCAGATAACACCAAAGAAATAGGCGTTTTGTCACAGTGCCAGTCTCTTCAGGCGCTTATGCTTCTCGCAACAGACTATGATCTGGATTTCAAAGACAAGAATCTTAATTCAAAAAAAGTTGAAAACATTTCTATTCGTGACATTATGGATATCATTATTGAAGACGTTCTTGTTGCTATATTACCCGATGGCGTTAACCTTGACGAGGCAATTGAAAAAATCAAAAACGGAGAACGCACATTCTATAAGTTCGACGCATCCCCTTATACAGAAACGTTTACCGTTGAGTATTCTAACATCGACACGATAACATGGGTAATCACAACATTCCTCCTTGTTCTTAAGCACCATGCCAGCATTCATGAAATATGCAAATGGGAAGACATTCTTGTTGACGTTATTACTTACGGTCTGAATTACATAAATTCTTCATTTATCTCTTCAGAGTCAGAAGGCACTGCCGAAAACCTTACAATAGGCTGGAACTTCACAAAGGGCTGCGAAGAGCCGTCGTTATACTATACATTTGCTATTTGCGACTGTTTCATCGACTTCTTTGAAACATTCAAAGAGTATCTTGAAATTCTTCAGGCCGAAAGGAACGAAGCGGATGACGATATTCCTGTTCCTGATTATCTTAAAAAATTAAAGAAAACCCACGCCGAAGAATATGAAAAAATGTTAGCTCGCCCTGACCCCGGAAGAAACGCTGAAGGAAAAGAATTAACCAAGTTTGATGAATATCATGAACTTGTAAGAATTTACAATAAGATAAATAAATGTAACGATGCAATTACCGGTACGCCTTACGGAGAACTTGAAGAGAAATGTAAAAAAACCGCTCACGAAGTTTGGCGCCTTGTAAAGAACGGTTTAAGCGACAACTTTTATTATAATGATCTTCATAAAATCGTTACAGAATCTGAAATTGAAACCAGTACCACCAGCGACGTTCTTTTCAACACTGTATATATTATCAATATCCTCATTGAAGCCGGTTTGGATGAAGACATTTTATTGGAACAGACAAAAGCAGAAATATCCGGCAGAAAAGAAGATGTTGTTAAGGCAAAGTCTGAATATAATGACTTGCTTGAATCTTGCCAGCTTGCAATCCAAAGAGCATTCAGAACATATGAAAAACTGAAAAAGAAATCAAAAGAATATATTGTTGATCAGTTCCTTGTCGGCTTCAACGAAACTTTTGACTGTCACCGCGATTGGATCAAAGACCTGCGTAAGCTTCGTATGAGAGTTTTTTCTCTTACACCCATGCTTATTAAAACAAACACTATTATCAGTGACTATCTCATCCGTTATCCTCAGTCTACAATGAAAAAATACCTTGGATATATCCTTGATAACAGATATGTTGAAAAAGGTATAACAAAGTGGATTTGGGAAACAGACGGTTATTTCAGTGCAAGTAACTATTACTATGTTTCTGCTCTTAAAGAATTCTATACATATCATGAAAAATATGAAAAAGAGTTCTTTGAAATAGAGGAAAAAAACAAAAAAACAATAGAAAACATTATTAAAAAGCACGATGAAAAGTCAAATGAATCCGGAGAAATAAGAAAACTCAAAGATAAGCTGGAAGATAAAGAGGTAGAAATAGCAAAACTCACCGCAGAAAAGAACGCTATTTCCAGACCTATTGAAGACGCAGTTAAAATTGTTGTTAAACAGGTTCTTCAGGAGTCCTTTACGGAAGTATTTACATCTTTTCTTTCTGATGCTGCGGTTGCGCTTGATTGCACCGTCCCTGAAAGCTATAAACCCGAAAAATATTCTGCTTTCTCTGAGGCCGTCGAACAGCTTTCGCTTGCTTTTATCAGCGAAAATATAAAGGAAAATTCATTTAAAAAGAATATGACATCCGACGCAAACAAAGAAGCTGCAAGAAAGCTTAAAAAGCATATCAAAAAAGATTTCAGCAGATGTCTTATATCATATGTAGGAGAAGTTAACAATACGGAAGATAACCGCAGCCGCTTCTACAGACAAGACAAGGAGGATAAATGATGAACACAATAACCTTTTTCTCATATAAAGGCGGTGCTGGCCGCAGCACTCTCGCTTATAATACCATTCCCATTCTCGCTAAAAAACATTATAATCCCACTAAAGAATCTCCTATGATTGTTATTGATATGGATATTGACAGCTGCGGCATGTCATATCTTCTCGGTGCTAACAAATACGTTACTCCTGAAAACAGCATACAGAGTTTCCTTCACGATTCAAAAGAAGCAAGAATGCAAGCACGCAGCATTCAGGAGCATCCCCTTCTCAACAAGCTTTGTCCTGTTGGACATGCTTTTGGCTATCACGACAATGACGCTATCCTTCTCTTCCCCGCGATGGACGGTCAACTTATTGATGAAAATACACAGTCAAATTACAGTGACAACGGCAATCCGTATGCAGAAGCTTTCAGAAGTTTCCAGAAACTTTGCAGAGGTTTTGACGTTCCCGCAATAGTTATAGACTCCGCTGTCGGTAACAACGCAACAGCTAATATTTCCAATGCCGCAGCAAACACCATCGTATGTTGTATGAGGCCTACTACTCAGTTTGTAAACGGAACATACAGATATCTTTACGGCTTGGAAAACGATAAATTCAACGATATTTCAATTCAGAAAAAAACTTTCCGAAACAAAGATATCATTATTGTTCCCAATGTAATCCCTCAGACACAGATCACAATCAACGGTAACTTTTATCCCAACACCGCAATAACAAAAATCATCAGTGATTTCAGTTATTTCAAAGATGATGAGCTTGCAAACAGATATCATTTTGAAATGCTGGAAACAGATGAATTCGGAATTCCTGCAGTTGACAAGTTTATGTGGTGCGAAGATATTCTTTGCCGTCAGGACGAAGGGACTCTTAACGCTAACGAAAAAACTGCTTTGGAGAGATATAATAAGCTTGCAAGTCTTATTTATAACGTCAAAAAATAAACGCAGGAGGCGTTTTTATGAGCGATAATAGTAATAACGAAAGAAAGCTCCAAAAAGAAAACCTGGAGTTTGTTCGTGATTTTTTTGAAAACGAGGTCGATGATTCATTAAAAGAATACATTTTTGACAGCGATGATTTTGAAGAATGTGTTGAGGATACGGAAAGATATGTATTCTATATAAACAATATAATGTCATTGGCCTTTATTTTTGCGCACGGTTGCTATAAGTACGATTGTATGCACAACTCTTCTCCGTGTAAATCCCGTGCAACCAAGCATAACTCATTGAGAATAATCAACAGTCTGGAAAAAGCTTTTGTTAACTATCCTGCAACTTCTGAACTTATTCAGTTTGTTCTGACAGATATTCAGTTCGATATGGTTCAAGGCAGCCAAAACAGTGAGCTGTTCAGCGTTTTTGAAAATCTCTGCAATTTCAACTCAACGAAATTCAGTCTTATTAAATATTTCAAGGTTATTTCACAATGGAAATCAAGCCCCTCACGTTATTCGCCATCCACATACGGTATGAAAGACTCTGATATATCCGGAATGATGTGTGAATTGCTTGAAAACATGTCTTTTTTAAGCACGTATCGTCTTGAATGCAGCGATAATTCGTTTTTTTCCTTTGTTCCCAAAGGCAGATCCAGAAAACTCCACGCAATTCCTGTTCCCCACTTGCTTTTCAAGAATGAAGAAAAATATATTGGTATTTTCACCTTGTTCAGTGCAGAAAAAACTCTCAAGAACCATATTGAAGAGTTGGATTTACGTTATATCACTTGCGATGGCTCAACCACAATTTCTATTTCCGTATCAGATGTCTCCGATGATAATGACGCCAACCATGTGTGCAAAGATCCCGAAGAAACATATTCTGAAATAACAGGCGGAGACAGCTGGTATTCTGAAGAAGAAAAAGATAATCTTGAAAAAAGCAATAATTTTATAGATCAGATTCATACTATAAATTACAAATATATCAAGAATCTTGCACTGGCAATTTCCGACGCCATAAGTATGAATGTTGATGCTAAAAAAGTGCTGCTACATTCTTTCTATAATGCACACAAAGATATTTTTGTTGGTGTAAACAGAAACACAAATCTCAATAATACAGAGATTGACTGGGACGGAATAATTGTTATGCTGCTCATAGAGACGAGTCCCACTTGTGTTTTAGAAACACTCATCAGAGGCGGACGACAAAACTTTTATAACATCTGCAACAATATATGCAAAAGAATTGATAACCCTAATATGCCGATTTACGGTAAAAACGATGATGAGCTTGACAAATTGGTTGCAGAAGTGTTAAAAAACAAATCTATCATCGGAGAAGCCTATGCGTTCGGAAAATTGCCCGCTAACGAGTCTAATGACAGGCTTTATCCGCGTGCTGCGGCAATTCTGCTGGTGTCATCACTTTCTGTTCTGGATGATTCCTCCAAGAAAATAATTTGTGCCGGTAACATAAGCGACAATAAATCCTTACTTGAAAATGTGAAGTATGAAGCTCCCGAAGTAAAAATCAAATATGTTTCGGTTATTCTTTCCGAAACATTCAGACACTTGATTTGCTTCTATAAGGGGTTGCTGGAATACGGAAAAATCAAAAGCAATTTTGATGCAGAATCATCAGATAAATGTCTTAGCGAAACAAGGATCAAGGAATATCAGGATAACTTGAATTCATGCTTTTTAGAGGCAGCCGAATCAGAAGCGGCAAGACTTAAAAAGTTTGACAATTCAGATCCTGAAAGTGTAATCAATTTGATGGATGAATTTATCAAATTCTGTAAAAGTGCAAAATCATCCAGTGCCCTCTTCTCTACCTTGGGAAAACACGAAATAATGGATATGATTGATTTTAATAATTGTATTCATCATTATTTAGGCAAACCTTCACCTATAAATGAGAACAACATCGAAAATTGGTTAGAATTCACTCTGAATATTCTTGAGTATCTCAAAACAGGCAGTTTCAGTGATACACCTGTTGACAATGCTCTGTTCAATGCTGTATATCCGTTTTCTGTAATTTATAATCGCGGCAATGAAAACTATGACGGTTATCGTACAGCAACTTTTTCGTTAAACATTGACATAGACGGAAATAACAAATCAGAATACCAATGTGACATAAACGTCCTCACAGAATTCTCTTATAATCTCAGCAATGTATTCTACTGTCTGCCAAACATTCTAAGATCCAATAAAAAGTGGTGGATTGATCCGATTCTAATTGATTTCAAAGACTTTAACGATATTTTTACAGACTAAGGAGACACTATGTTAGCAAACAGACATTATATGCTCGATGCCTATGGTTGTTATACCGAACAAGCAAACAGTGTTATGGTTGTAAATGATATGTTGGTGCATATCACAACCGAACTCGAAATGCATCCTGTTATGCCTCCGTTTGTTTTACCGTATTATTATTGTAATGACGCTGAAGATGTCGGTATAAGTGCATTCTGTATTTGTGAGAACGGATCACACATAACCATTCACACATTCCCATACAGATCTTGCTACTTTGTAGATATTCTTACTGACAAATATTTCAGCGAAACAGACGTAACCGAAATGATAAAGAGTCAGATATATGCCAACAAGATAACAACCAGTGTTGTTGACCGACGTGTATTTGAAGGCATAAGCGAAAAAATCGACAGAAATTACGATTTCGGTCCTCACTATATGATAACGGTGAATGACGTAGACGCATCAATGGAAAGCATCTTCAAATGGTTGGATAATATAGCTCCGACTATAAATATGCTTTCCATCTCAAGACCTTATGTTGTTTTTGATAAAACGCAAAACCCGGAATACATATCAGGTATTCTGGTTGTTGCTCAAAGTCATATTGCTTTTCATTATTCTGTTACAGAACGTGTAGCAAACATCGATATATTTTCATGCAGCTTTTTGGAAAACGGTTTGGTCGAAAATCTTATCCAACGAAATTTCGGAACGGAAACAAAACTCAATCTGTTTACAAGAGGCAGCAAGCATCATATTGCTTGTGAGGTTCATTCACGCCAAAGCAGAATCAAAAAAAGCAACAACTGGCGTCAAAATATTTGAGCACAATAAAACATAATTCTTAACAACGCCGCAATTGATACAACGGTATCGGCTGCGGTATTGTTATTACGAAGCAACAAGGTTCCCGAACGCATACGCGAGAGGAAAAATGTTGTTCCGTTCTAAACGGATAATGACATGATTAGCTAAGCTTTTAATTTTTATACTGCAGACAGTCATCGCATAACCGCTTATAACCGAATAACATCAGCGTATCAAAGACTGCTCAATCAATAGATATATTAGCTTAACAAATAAGGCGGCAAGGAAAAGAACTCTCCTTGCCGCCTTATTTTTAATTGTAATTATATCTATATTTTCGGCTCCTGCGTCTATGCTGTGAATATTACTTATCAATGCAAACCGTCCGCGGTTGTACATTTTCACCCGTTCAACAATATATTATTTTTGTTATTTTGCGGGTGGTGGGTCTGCGATTCTTTCGTATTTACCCGCAAAAGTCGAATTGTCATTATAATATCCCATTGCCGGATTCCATCCAAACTCATTTACAATGATGCTGCCGTCCTCAAGCAGGGTTAAATCATATTTGTATTTAATATCCCCAAAAGAATAATCTCCAACAGTCAATGATACTAAACCGTTATCATATTCATTAACACGAAGTTCGTGAAGGTAATATACTGCGTCAGCGGGGTTATAACCAATTAAGGCGTGAGCCTTATGATTAAAATCAAAACCTACCTTGCCGTCTTTGATAAACATATAATAGTTCACCAAGCCGTTAAAGCTTTTTCCTGAATACATTCCGTTATATTTGCTGATTTTATCATTGCACTCCTGAAGATACGCTTTTGCCCCTAATTTATCTTCCGGCTGCTCTTCGAGGTAACTTGTAAAGTATTCAGCTGCTTCACCGTAAACCTTCAGGTCATATGCTTTCATAGCAATTGAAAACAACCTGTATGCATAAACATCTTTATATTCTTTTATCTCTTCAGAGGAATACTGCCCTGTAATATCAAAAACCTTATTGAAATCCTTTTCTTCTGCCGCTTTGATTAACTCCTTATACTTTTGCTCTTTTCTTAAAGCATTCGTTTCTTCGTCGCACGGTATTGAAATTTCAACTTCTGATCCTGACTTTCCGCTTTCAGTATAAATATAGATTTCTTTTTCGTTTAATTCAAAAGTAACGCTCTCATCATCAAGATCGGAGGTCATTTTGAATCCCGCTTCAGAAAGATATGTTTTGTAGTCGTTGATTTTCTGATCAACGTCTTCGAAAACAACATAGCAGAAGGTTGTTCTGTACGTTATTTCCTCAATCACAGAATTTAATTCTACTCCTGTAATTTCCGTAAATGTTTTAAGATCATCGAAAACCACATTTTCATATACTACCGATTCAGCTTTTTCAGTTGTCTCGTTTTTATCTCCGTTGGTTCCGCAACTTACAAAAGCAAAAGAAACACAAAAGATCAAAACAGCGACAATTACTTTTTTCGCATACATCATTTTTCACATCTCCTTAATACTGACAATCCAAGGTTTTTGTAAGTTTAATATAACACAACCCATTCATCGTTTGCAAACATATATTTTATTTCGAATATATGCGCGGCTTTTGTTACAACAGAACTTTTAAGATTTATTCAGTTGTTGGCCCTGGAAACATTTACACCATAACAGACAAAAACTGATAAAATAAGAAATTAGCTTGAAACTTTCCAGAATACAAAAGCATTTGTAATTATGTTTTCTACGATGTAAATTTCAAACAAAAAAACACCGCAGTCGGCACGGTTGTATCAACTGCGGGTTCATTGTGAAATTATTTGAAGTTAATTTCGGATTACAGCCTTCTTTAGTGCTTATATCAGAGATTCAGTATTTCGGAAGAAACGTATGCGCCTGCACCTGAATGGCTGCCCGAAGAAAGTACATCCGATAAGCCTCTCATTGCAACAAGTTCTTTTTCGCGGGCTTCGTTTGCCAAATCCATATAATACATCTTTGACTGACCGTATCCGCGGCTTGCAAGAGTGTTATAATAATCAAAAGGCTCTTCAATGGTTTCTCCTGTTGTCAGGTTATGAAGGGTTGTAACAGAATAGTTATTGACAATCTTGTATGAAACGTACGTAATAACACAGGAGTCGCCTGTTGATGACGTATAAGGAACAACGTAAGCACCGTTAGCAACTGCCTGAGAATATTCTCTTCTTACTCTGCGGAAATCGGTTCCTGCAAGGTATGAATACTCTTCAGCTGCGATATTGCTTCCGCAGATTGAGCAGGTACCGTTGGACGTCGGATTATGCTTGCCGGCTGAGCCCTCGGTTTCACCGCAGACGCTGCATTTCTTGGGTGAAGTGCAAGTTGCGTCTTCCCATTTATGTTCATTGGGTTCACCTTCCGTTGCACCGCAGGTTTTACAGGTCTTGGGAGCGGAGCAGGTAGCGTTTTTCCAGCTGTGAGTATGTTCTGTGGGAGCTTCGGTAGTATTTTCTGTTGAGCTTTCTTCAACAGGAATTTCTGCTGTAACCTCTGTCTGATATTCAGCCTGGGTCTTGCTTGTTTCATCGGTCTTTGTTTCGGTATCAGACTTTTTGCCGCAAGCGCACAAAGACATAAATATTACCGACGCGAGAATAATTGCCAAAAGTTTTTTCATTTTTTACCGCCGAATATGTTTTATCTTATAAAACAGAATGTACACATTTTAGCACAGCTGTACAATATTGTAAAGACATAAAAAATTATATGTATGTATAAAAACACCGCAGAGATTTCTGCGGTGCTTTTGACTTTTATTAAAGCTTTGAGAATCCGTGGCTGTTGATAAGGGCATCAAGTTTTTTACCCTCTTTGCAAAGCGGGCATTCGTGCGACGGACAGGTGAAGTAATCGGGAATATCCTTGGGATTGAAAACAGAGTTAACAGCATAGCCATTGCACTCTTCAGCGGTTGAGAAAATTGAGGCAACGCCTACAACCTCGCCGCCATAGTATTTAACAGCTTCCATAGCAGCCTTAACCGTGCCGCCTGTAGCAACCGATACCGCAAGAACAAGCACGTGCTTGCCCTTAATCATAGGAACAATGTTATCTCTGAAAAGAAGCTGAGAGCTGCTTGTCATTTCAGGAGTAACAACGTAAATCGTCTGATGAACGTTAATATTCATCCAGTTATTCTTTGTAAGCTCATCTGCAAGGCAGGCTCCGATAACCTCTGTGCCGTCAAGACAGAGAATTGTGTCAATAATATTTACTTTATAGTTGCTGTTGCTGCAAAGCTCCTGTGCAACTGCCTTTGCTTCAGAAAGACGTGACTTCTGAGCCGCAACATCTATGTAATAGTTACTGTGTGCATGGTTAGTAGCAAAATGTCCCTTTGCAATACGGAGAAAAAGATTGCTTCTGTTGGTTTTGATTTTAGTGATGCTTGATGTTGGCATAGAAAAATCCTCCTTGTAAATTTGGATTACATTTATATTTTATAATAAACGTAAGATAAATACAAGAAAAATTTTAAACATCCTGCCGAGTTGATTTTTCACCGCAAAGAGTTTATAATTTATAAAGTATCAATTCTCGGAGGTGAATTATGCAGAATCTTACCGTTAAACAAATTATCGATGCCGATTTTAAAATAAGCCGTGAAAGTCCCATTCTCAAGCCCTTTCACGGCTCGTTTGTTGTTGCCGACCCATCAATGCTGACTCCGGAAACAAGCCACGACGGTAAATGGCATATGTTTTTTCACACAACCTTCGGTGTTTTTCAGTCTGTCAGCGATGACGGAATTGATTTCGGAAAGCCGAAAAAAATCACAAACAGAGCTATGCGCCCGAATATAAATTATATCGACGGCAGATATTATCTTTTCTTTGAAAGAACCCGTCCTCTTTTCTTCAACGCGCTCAACGTTATTAACGCGGTCAAGTGGAAATCCGAAATTTACGTAACCGAAAGCACCGACCTTGAAAAATGGTCAGAGCCGAAGCCCGTTATAACAAACACCCGTGAATATGAAAACAGCGAAAGAGGAATGTCAATTTCTAACCCGTTTCTTCTTTGTGAAAACGGTGTTAACCGCCTTTATTATTCCTGCGGTCTGACTTACATAAAAGATTGTGGCTTCTGTGAGCCGACCTATATCAGCTATGCGGAAAGCACAAAGCTTGAAAGCGGTTACGTTTCGGCAGAAAAGCCGCTTATTTCTCCCGATAAAAGCAATCCTTATCTCAATCTTTGCAGCGGCTGTCTTAAAGTTTATAAGCTCAGTGACGGTTACGTAGGAATACAAAACGGTCTTTATGAAAAAGACGGCAAAAGCCATTCGGCAATTATTCTTCTCACCTCTGCCGACGGACTTTCGTTTGATATCTGCAAAATTCTTGTTGAGCCCGCCGTTGTTGACGGTAAAAACTGGATGAAGCAGTTTGTCTACGCAAGCCATCTTGTAAAGCACGGCAACACCCTGCGTTTATATTTCAACGCAAGAAACTTTGCCAACCCCATTCTGGGCAGGGAATGTATCGGCTTTGCAAGTGCGGAAATATAAACGAAAGCTTGAAATATCATTTCGGCTTTGTTATAATTTAGAAAAATATTTCATTTAATTAACTCAAGGAGGAAATAATTATGGCATCAATCAAAAAATACGTCGCTGAATTCATCGGCACTTTCGTGCTCGTTGTTTTCGCCTGCGGCACAGCAGCAGTTTCAGGCTGCTCAACAACAAGCTTTGACGTAAGCTATCTTCTCACCGCTCTCGCTTTCGGTCTTGTTATTGTTGCAATGGCTTACTCAATCGGCAACGTTTCAGGCTGTCACATCAACCCCGCAGTTTCAATCGCAATGCTTGTAAGCGGTAAGCTCGGCATCAAGGATTTCATCGGTTACGTTATTGCTCAGTTTGCAGGCGCAATCGCAGGTGCAGGCGTGCTCCGTGCAATTCTCGGCGCTGAAAGCAGCCTCGGTGCAAACGGTCTTTTCAACGGAGAAATCGGAATTTCATTCCTTATTGAGGTTATCCTCACCTTCGTTTTCGTTATCGCTATTCTCGGCGTAACCTCAAAGATTGAAAACGGTGCCGTTGCAGGCATTGTTATCGGTCTTACCCTCACTCTTGTTCACATTTTCGGCATTGCTTTCACAGGCACTTCCGTTAACCCCGCAAGAAGCTTCGGTCCCGCTCTCTTTGTTGGCGGCGATGCTCTCGCAAGCGTTTGGGTATTCATCGCAGCTCCCCTTGCAGGCGGCATTCTTGCAGCTCTTGTTTATAAGTTTCTTGATTCAAAAAAGGCTTAAGAGTTAAAGCTCTGACCTGAGAGAAATCTCAGGTCTTTTTTTATTGCAAAATACTATGGCAGTATGCTATAATTTTATTGTATATACATTCTTAACCGCAGAAATCCCATGTCAAGGTAAATCTTTACTGTTACAATAAGAAGATAAAGGAGATTATTATGGCAGTTTCACTCAAAAAGCTTATAAACCCTCCCACCCCTAACGGCTGGACAACAAGCAACCTCGAAAGAAAAAGCTATTACACCTATTTCACAGGTCAGAACATTATCTATCACCTTGTTTCGACCTACCTTACAACGTACTTTGCATTCATCGGCGTTGACCTTGCAAAAATCGCAACGATTATGCTTGCGGTTAAGGTATGGGACGCCGTTAACGATGCCATTTTCGGCGTAATTTTTGACTCGGTTAAATTTAAGAGCGGCAAAAAATATATTCCCTGGCTCCGCATATCTCTCTTTCTTATTCCCGCGGCAAGCATAATGATGTTTGCCATTCCCCAGGGTGCGGGCGAAACCGTTCAGCTTGCCTGGTTTGCCGTTGCATACCTGCTCTGGGATACGGTTTATACCCTCTGTGACGTACCCATTTACGGCATCATCACCTCTATGACCGAAAACGTTGACGAGCGCAACAGTATGATGTCCTATAAAAGCATCTGGGGCGGTCTGGGTATGGGCATAACAATGATTCTTGCCTCAGTTCTTGTCAGCGAAAAGGTTGGCAGCAACTACACCGTTGTTGCAATCTGCTGTGCGGTTATTGCCCTTGCAACAATGGCGCCCGCCTGCGTAAACCTCAAAGAACGCTACAACCCTCCCGCAGATGAAAGCTTCACAATCCGCAAAATGTTCTCCTATCTTTTCAGCAACAAATATCTGCTGATTTTCTACGTAGGTTTCTTCTTCTATTCAAGCGTTAACATTTCGGGTGCACTCAATCTTCTTGCCTCCTATTATCTTTTTGAAGATTCTCTTTTCACAACAATTGTTTCCGTTATCGGAACACCTTTCTCGTTAATCGGCTCTCTTGTTGTGCCCAAGCTTGTGCGTAAAATGGATAAGATGACTCTCTTCAAGCTCAGCACTCTCGGAACAGTTATCACAAGCGTTGTAATGTGGCTCTTCGGTTATCAGAATCCCATTTTCTTCCTTGTAACCTCTTTCCTCAGAACAGTTCCCCTGTCAATTCTCGGAGTTATGCTCTTTATGTTTACCCCCGACTGTGCGGAATACGGCAAATACAAAACGGGAATCGATGCAAAGGGTATTACGTTCTCAATTCAGACCTTTATGGTTAAGCTCACCGCCGCCATTTCAGGCTCTCTTTCACTTTTCTGCCTCGGCATCAAATACGTTGGCTGGAAGAACGTTGAGGCTGAAAACTTTGAGCAGCTTGCCGCTCTCGGCGTTCAGCAGAGCGAGCACGCACTCGACTGCCTCTGGTTCATTTACGTTATGGTGCCCGCAATCGGCTACCTTATTTCCTATATCATCTGGACTTTCTATAAGCTCAATGACAAGGACGTTCAGATTATGGCAAACTGCAACGCAGGCAAGATTTCAAGAGAAGAAGCAGAAAGCACACTTTCGAGAAAATATTAATTCCGGGAGAAAAATATGGCTAAAATAATAAGCTTTATCCTCAGCATTTTTACTGTTCTGAGCCTTGCCTCCGACGGCATTATATACGGCTTTCAGCCCACGCTTGAAATAGATGCCGCCGTAAGCGAAGGCGAAGTTTCAAGCAGAGCCTCGGGATATCTTTACGGCATTGCGCAAAGCGGTGTTCCCGATGCGGCAACGGTCGAAAGTCTTGACGTCTCGAGCGTTTCACAAAAGGTTATCGGCGGTTTGCAGCATCCCGTGGGCGACGTTGATGACGTTGCTTCATCGCTCGGCAACTGCGATTACATAACCGTTTATCTTCAGGATTGCTACGATACCTGGTATTACTGCACCGAAGAAATCAACAGCTTAAGAGCGGCGGGCAACTATGACTGCGCCGAATTCGTACGGGAAAGATTTCTTCCCCTTGTCAGAAAAAACGTTGAAGAATTAAGCAAAAAAGACTATGCCGACAGGCTTGTTTACTGTATGTATAATGAAGCCGATAACGCCGTCTGGTTTGGCACACCGTCTGAAGACGGTACGTGGCTTATGTTTGACGATTCGGCAAAAAACCGTTTCTATGAAGCCTGGAAAGTTACTTACGAGCTTATCAGGAGCATCGACCCCGATGCCCTTATCGGCGGACCGGGTAACTGCGACTACGACAGCTATGAAATCCGACATTTCCTTGAATACTGCACAAAGAATAACTGCGTGCCTGACATAATGATTTATCACGAGCTCGGCGAGCGCTCCGCCGCTTTCTGGCAGGACCACGTTGACGATTACAGAGAGATTGAAAAATCACTCGGCGTTGACCCTCTGCCGATTATCGTTACCGAATACGGTTGTATGTTTGAATGCGGCAACCCCGCCGATATGCTTCAGTATATCGTAAGCATCGAAAAATCGGGCACCTACGGAAATATGGCTTTCTGGCGGCTTGCAAATAATCTTAACGATACCTGTGCCGATGCAACAAACCCCAACTCCAACTGGTGGCTCTACCGCTGGTATGCCGATATGGAGGGCGATTTGCTCAAGAGCAAGGTAATCGATATTATGCACTCCGACTTTGCAAACGTTGTAAAATACGGCTATAAGAATTTCCACTATGACGAATTCAACGGAATTTCATCGCTGAATTCCGATAAAAACGAGCTGACCGTACTTTGCGGCGGCTGTGATTATACAGGCAATATCCAGATTAAGAATCTTAACAAAACCAACCTCGGCTCAAAGGTAAACGTTAACATCGAAGCCGTTTATTACGAGGGTCTGACAGGTGTTGTCAACGCACCCGTAACCGTTAAGGAGTACACCGCAAACGCCGTTTTCGGCAGACTTGCAATCAAGCTTGAAAACCCCGACCCGACGGCGGTTTACAGAGTTGTTGTTACACCCTGCAACGGTGAAATAAATTATCAAAACACCAATCTGCCCGTAAGATACGAATTCGAGCACGGCACTCTCAGCGGCACGGCATACACCTACGACAGTGCCTACGCAACAACGGGCGAAATTCAGGGAATGGTCGGCGGTCTTGAAAAAATCGGCGACGGCATTACAGTAAAATTCATCATTCCCGAAAGCGGAGAATATAATCTCGCTCTGATTTTCGGCAATTCCAATGACGGACGCGCCCCGAATGACCGTAAGGATTCCCTTGCTGATTTCACCCTTGACGGCAAAACAGAAACACTTTCTTTACCCAACACCATCAAGAGCGAATATACAGATAAGCTGACTCTTGTGCGTTACCTTGAAAAGGGCGAGCACACAATGACTCTTTCGCACAGACAAGGCACCTTTGTGCTCGACAGTCTGCTTGTTTCACCGTATGAAGAAACAACCTCCATCGCAGTTTTACCCGACTCAGACCGCTCGGTTAACGGCAAAACCTCATTCCTTGCCGTTGCACCCGACGACGGATTTTATAATCTCGACATCGGAGCAGACGCAGATTTTACCGTTGATTCTTCGGCAGGCAAAACCGAAAACGGCAAAGCTCTTATTTATCTTCGCAGAGGACTCAATTATATTGATATAGCCTCTTCAGATATCGAAAAATGCGTGGTAACGGTTTCGGAGAAACAGGGCTTTACCGCTGAAATCACTCCCGAAGATATGATGCTCTCGGACGGTGCAACGCTCAGCGGCGGCTACGTTGACGGCATTTCGTCAAACGGCGGCAACGCAAGCTTTACAGTAACCGTACCCGAAAGCGGAAGCTACAGGATGACCGTCACCTACTCAAACAACCTTGAGGGCGGTGTGCACAGCTACAACGTTGACCTTATTGAAAGCTATATCACCGTTTCGGGTGCAGGCAACCTCTGGTGCAGAAACACCTACAGCTGGGATACCTGCAAAACCGCAACAATCAACCTTGAGTTGACCGAAGGTGAAAACGTTATCACTTTCAGTAACGATGGCTCGGTGATTTTCAATAACACACCCTCTCAAGCTCCGAGAATCTACGGCGTAACGGTTAATAAAACTGTAAACTGAAATAAATAATCAAGCCAAAACCGTTGGTGATAATCAACAGTTTTGGCTTTTTGATTTTGTGCAGAAAACAGAATTTTAAGAAACTCCAAATATTTTTATGTGACAAACTGCGATTTTTGTCATTAATATATGACTAACATAGCAGAAAACGTTTATTCAACATATTGTTGTTGACTAAAAAGAAATAAGAAAGTATAGTTTTATTAAAGGAGTGATTGTATGGAAAACATTTTCATCAAAGCTACATCAATTATTTTGTCAATTCTTATGTCTTTGTTCAACACCCTTTCATCAGCTTTTCCCCATGTTTTTCCTGTTGAACCGATTGAAAACACCTATGAAATCTGCGAAGCGGAAGAATTCAACATCACAAACGGCAAAGAAAACGCAGATATAATTTCTGACTATGTTTCGTGGTATTTACTTGCAGACAAAGAAAGTGAAACAGCAGAAAAATACGATTGGAAATATTTCTTCACGGGCTCTCTTGCCGTTATCACCCTTGTGCTTCCCAACCCCGGATACGAAGTGGAAATTACGTCAGTTGAAGAAAACGGCAATACGGTTGAAATTGATTATAAAACTATTAGCGGTGACGGTGAATATGCCGCTGTTCTTGTGACCAAGGTAATCGTTGTTCAGGTTAACAAAAACATTTCGTTAATCGATTTGAATAAAATATCAGAACCTGAAAATCCAGTGACACCTGAAATCCCCGAAGAACCCAGAGAATATAAGTATAGAACTTGCGTTGATAGTTATTTTAATCAAAACTATCACAGCACAAAAAAAATATCCGATCTTGACACTATGAAGTCTTATGTCAAAGAAAACACCTCAATATATAGCTTTTATAACAATGAAGATTTTTTTGAAGAGAATTCTTTGATTGTACTTTATATCTATCTTCCTACCAAGAACTGTTCCCTTGATATTTATTCAATCGAAAAAGACGGCAGTTCCTTGTATGTTTATTATAAGCTCACCGAAAAAACCACCTATCCGATCTCAAGCTATATTGCTTTAGTGATTGAAGCTGATAAGGATATTACAAGCGTACGTGGACGAAGCGTAGGTTTGCAAAAAGGTTATACTGTCTTAGATTCAGAAACTCCTGTAAACGACGGAGAGCTGAAAATGATTACAAGCGTTGAAGAATATGAGCAATCAGAAATTGTTCTTTTTCCTTCATATTTAAACGAAAGATATTTTTCAGAATACAATCTTGCAGTTATTTCAGCAGTTGTACCAAACTATGATTATGAACTTAAGATAGTATCAAAATCCATCTACAATAATGTAATGACCGTAAACTATGGTTTTTATGAAACAAACCACTCTAACTCACACTCCTTGCTTAGGCATTGTTATCTCGTTGTTGAAGTTCCCAAAGATGTAGTCGAAGTTGTCCCTGTAAAAACTACATATTCAAACAGCGGATATTTTTACAGCAGTATAAATTTTGATTTGGTAGGAAGCGGAAATTACAAAATTATATCTGATTACAATTCCTGGCTTGACACAATAAAAACTGACCCCTCTGACTTTCCGAAATACGATGAAGAATATTTTAAATCAAACTCTGTCGTTCTTAAACTTGAAAGCGTACCCGCTTATGATTTTGATTATAAATTCCTGATACTTTGCGAAAAAGATAACAATCTTGAAGCTGAATATGTATTGGAATACAAACCGTTGACAGATAAAACCTATGAAGATAATTACGTTCTTCTCGTTGAAATAACCAAGAGTGTTGAAACAGCTTCTTTTTCAAGAAAAAATATGACTAATAATTACGTTGTATTTGAATGGGGCTTTTTCAAGAATGGTCTTTATTCAGACTACGAAACTTTTGCGGCTGCAGTGGATGTAACTGACGAAAAGTTTTCAAAATACGATGAAGAGTATTTTGAAAACAACTCAATAATGTTCGTAATCATTGACACCTATAATATAGGGGATGAAGCTTTACCTCTTTATGTTTACGAAGACGGAAACACACTCCATTTCGGACACACGTATCGTTGGTTGGGTATGTTACCATCACTCAGTATAAACTGTACTATGGTTGAGGTCAGTAAAAATATAACTGAAGTTGAAACAACTTCATATATGTAATTAAAATCAAAATCCCCGAGTCTTGCTGACTCGGGGATTTGTTATTATCAGAGCTTTATTCTTACCGTTTTTATTTCCCACGGACGGAAGGTCAGCTTGCCGTCGGTTACGGGTGCAACGTCGTTGCCGAGCAAATCGGTTTCGGCTGCCGCTTTAACCGATGCAAACTCAAATTCGGCATTTGCACTTTCATCGGAATAGTTGCAGAATCTCGCAAATAAGTTTCCGTTTTCACGGTAGAAGGTTGTGAGGATAACCTCGCCGCCGTCTGCTTTAAGGCTTGCCGATGCGTATTCTTCCAGATCGCCGTTTCCTTTTTCCAAAGGTGTTACTGCGGGCTGATAAGCATACGAAACCGCTCTGCGGTGAATATCGGCATCCGAAAGAGTTGATTTATAAGGCAGAATTGCAAATTCATCCTCGTAAATGCCGTCAAGCATCTTTGTGCCGCACATATAGCTGTTTGCATAAACCAGAGGAATCGAAACTCTGTTTCCGTTTACGTCCGAGCCCATACAGCCTCTGTTGAAAACGGCAAGTCCGTTTTCAGCGTCACGCAGAGTTATCCAGTAAATTCCGTTGAGATAGGTCGAATTATTGAAGGATTCCTCGGGTGTTGCCTTTTCGTCGATTATAATAAGGTCTTTTTTATACCAATAATCTTCCGTTACTCTTACGTCGCCGCTCCATTCGGAAATCGAATAGGGCAAATCGCGGACCATACGGCGACTCTTATCAAGGCAAAGATTCATATTGAAACAAAGCTTGCCCTTATGGGTATGACCCTCGCGTGTGAGCGACTTTGCAAGACCCTCTTTGTCTCCGAGAACGCCAACGTGCTCGCCGTGAAGCTCAAAACGTGTTTTGCAGTCAATCCTCGGATTGTTGCCGTTAAAACGCATCTCAAAGCTGTAAGGAATTCCGCCGATTTCGCCCGTCTGGGTTGCGATTGCCGAGCAAGAATCGGTTTCAACCGTCCATTTGCCGTTTGAAACGCATTCTTTGTTTTCAACTACGGCGCTGAAAAGCTCGCCGTCGCCGTTATCAAAAATTCTTCTGCCGTCAAGCTCATCGATACAGGCAATGCCCTTATCGGTGAGTTTTATTTTATAGCAAGGGGTCGAAAGAATACCGTCAGCAAATGAAAACTCTGCTTTTTCCTCTGCTTTTTCAATGCGTTTTGCAGTGAAAGCAGGCAATTCAACGTGAATATATCCGTCATCGGTCTTAACCCACTCGTCAATTGCAAAAGAGTGGTTATTAACTGCAAGGAATGAATCCTTTTCGCCCGCAAAGCGTGACGAAAAAGTTTTTATCGCTTCCGATTTTACACTATCAGAATTTTTGAGGGATTCGGGAATAAATCTGTGTGCAAGGTCAAGCAGACCGCAGATGGTAACGTCGTGATGCTGTGCCGCAAGGGCATATTTCCAGGCGTCATCGATTTTTTCTCTCTGTTCCTTTGCACCGAAAACACCCGCAAGGGCGTCAAGCTCTTCCGCCTGCACAGCTGCAACCTCGGATTCACGCACACCGTTGAAGATTTCGTTGCCGCAGTATCCCCAAGGCATCTGCACGTGGAAATCGTTATCGGTTGTCAGAAGCTCGTCCTTTGCTTCTCCGTAAAGCTCGGGAATATCCTCAAGCAGTACGTACTCATAATTATCTTTTTTCTCGATATGTGCCGTAACCTCTTCGATATCCTGTGTAAGATCGTCGTATCTTGAAGCGAGCAGAGGCTCATATTTTTCAAACATCTTCTCAAAATCTTCAAGCGAAATATCCGTATCCTTCGGCCAGCGCGAAAGAATCCAGTTATCCACCGTTGTGCAGTTATAGCCTCTGCCCTGCTTATCGTAAACAGGCACGGCGGGAATTTCGGTCTTGTCCTTGCCTATCCATCTGCCCCACGCAGAGTCAAAGGTTTTTGTGTAGCCGTAGCCCATAACGTGCGAGCGGAGAATTGCCGCCTTGTAGCCGCAATTTTTGATGAGCTGGGGAGTCTGATTATTGAGCGCAAACTCCGAAATGGCATAGACAGACGGTGTTTTGCCGAAATATTCAAGGTTGGTTTTAACCGCATAAGTCAGCTGACGTGCGTTTGATTCTTCCGAAATCGTGAGCGAAAGCGGCTGACCGTAGGTTGTTGCGCCAAGACCCACTCTGTCGGGATATTTTTCAAGCAGCTTGCCCGTCAATTCAACGATTTCAGGGTCGCATCTTGAAAACTCGTCAAAGGTGAACGATTCGTAGTCAAGACCGATTCTGAGCTTCGGATATTTTTCCATCCACTCAAAAATCTTTTTGAGCCTCGGCTTCACTTCGTCTTTCCAGAGCACGTATCCGCCGTGGTCATAGGTCAATATATAAAGCTTTTTGTCTTTCATAATTACACTCCTGTATAAACAGTCAGAGCCGAGCCAAAAGGCTCGGCTGCAGATTTTACTGATAGTCCTTCATATATTCGCCGTGAGCTTCGATAAGCTCATCAACCATTGCCTTTATTTCGTCAATTGAAAGCTCTGCCGCGGTGTGAGGCTCAAGCATTGCAGCCATATAAATATCCTCACGCTTCTTTGTGAGAGCGGCATTGATTGTGAGAAGCTGTGCGTTGATATTCGTCATATTCATTGCGGCAAGCTGAACGGGAAGCTTGCCAACGTGACAAGGATTGATGCCTCTGCCGTCAACAAGACAGGGTACTTCTACGCAGGCATCGGCGGGGAGGTTGTCGATAAGACCTGTGTTGAGCACGTTGCCGCCGATTTTATAGGGATTGCCTGTGATGATAGCTTCCATAATGTATGAAGCATATTCCTTTGAACGCTCGTGAGTTACCTTGCCGTCATTGAGAATTTCTGCCTTCTGCTCTTTCCAGCGTGCAATCTGGTTAACGCAGCGGCGGGGATATTCGTCAAGCGGAATGTTATATCTGTCAATAAGCTCGGGATACTTTGACTTGATGTAGAAGCAGTTGTATTCCGAGTTATGCTCGCTGGATTCTGTGCAGTAATATCCGAAATTCTTGATGTAGTCGAATCTTACCATATCATCGTGCTTTTCGTTTGCATTCTTTTCAGCGGCTCTTTTGCGGATTTCGGGATAAAGGTCGTTGCCGTCCTTATCCTGAACTTCAAGCAGCCAGCCCATATGGTTAATGCCCGCAATAAGCTCTTTTCTGCCCTCAAGCTTATCTTCCATACCAAGCTTATGGAAAAGGTCTTTTGTGCAGCTCTGAACGCTGTGGCAAAGACCGATTGTTTTAATTTTTGTGTATCTCTGCATATAGCCCGTGAGGATTGCCATGGGGTTTGTATAGTTGAGGAACCACGCATTGGGGCATACCTCTTCCATATCGTCTGCAAAATCTTTGAGCACGGGAATTGTACGCAGACCTCTCATAATACCGCCGATGCCGAGAGTATCGGCAATTGTCTGACGCAGACCGTACTTTTTGGGCACTTCAAAGTCGATGATTGTGCAAGGGTCGTAAAGACCGACCTGAATTGCATTAACAACGAAATCAGCACCTCTGAGGGCATCTTTTCTGTTTTCAACGCCGCAGTATTTTTCAATCTTGCAACGGCCTTCGTTGATGTTGTTGTTGATTGCGCTTAAAATGATGTAGCTGTCTTCAAGTCTTTCCTTGTCAATATCGTAAAGAGCAATTGTGCTTTCGCAAAGCGAGGGTGTGCACATACAGTCACCCAGAACGTTTCTTGCAAAAACGGTGCTTCCTGCACCCATAAAAGTAATTTTCGGCATAATAAAACTCCTTTCAGCCGTTAATCGGCTCGGTTTACTTCAATATATCACACCGTTAAAGCAAATTCAACATATAAAACAAAAAAACGGCACTGAAAGTGCCGTTTTGTCTTATTTATTATTCAGGAAATAATCAATCTCGTCCCCAATTTCTTTGACAAGACAGTTTATCGCCTGCTGCTTTGTGCCTGAAAGAGTACAGCCCGCCGCACCGATATGTCCGCCGCCGCCAAGTCTCCGGCAGATTTCCGAAGCATCGATGTCGCCGTGAGTTCTTACCGAAGCCTTGAACTTGCCGTCGGAAAGCTCACGCATCGTAACGCCTACAAGAACACCCTCAATCTGTCTGGGAATGTTTGCAAGGCGGTCTGTTTCAGCCTCACTTGAGCCGCTTTTTGCATACATATCCTGCGTTACGCAGATTACCGCACAGCGGTCGTTGCAATAAAAGCGAAGACTCTCGATTGCAAGCTTTTCAAGGGCTGCGAAGGTTTTTGTTTTTGTTTCAAAGAAAACCTGAATGATGTTATAAGTATCCGCACCCGCCGCCGCAAGCTCTGCCGCAATTTCAAAGGTTCTTACCGTTGTGTTTGAAAAACGGAAGCAGCCCGTATCCGTTGCAACGCCTGTGAAAAGGCACGATGCGATAACAGGATTCATCTGTGTATTCATTTCTTTGAGCAAAAGATGCATCATTTCTGCCGTTGAAGCCGAATCAGCCTCAAGCCACACCTTATCGGCATAGAGAAGATTTGAGCCGTGATGGTCGATGCAAAGGTCGATTTTGCCGCTGTAAATGCCCTCAAACTCTCTGCCGAGGAGCTTTATATCGGCAACGTCAACCGCAACGATGAAATCGGGTTCAAACTCTTCGCTTGCAAGTCCGGCAAACATAAAATCAAAATCCTTTGAAATTGTGTCGCCGCATTTTACCGCAACCCTCTTGCCCTTCTGCTTAAGAGCATAGGCAAGAGCCGTTGCACTGCCGAGCGTATCTCCGTCGGGGTGACTGTGAGATAAAAGCAGAATATTATCTTTGCTTTCAAGAAGCCTTGCGGCTTCGCGCAAATCAATTATCATTAATTTACTCCTTATTCTTCGGTTATGCTGCCAAGAACTCTTGTTATGCCCATACCCTTTTCGATTGAGTCATCGGCAATGAATTTAAGCTCGGGAGTTTTGCGAAGATGAAGACGCTTGCCGACCTCACGGCGGATATAGCCCGTTGCATTGGTCAGACCCTTGACCGCAAGCTTTGCGGTTTCAATGCCTTCAATGGCGCTGATGTAAACCTTTGCAAAAGATGCATCGGAGCTTACGTCAACGTTAACAACGGTCAGCATAACGTCCTGTACTCTGGGATCTTTGAGCTCACGGATTATTGCCGCAAGCTCTCTTTTTATATCTTCGGATACTCTGTCAATTCTGTATCCTGCCATAGTTAATCATCCTTTTAATAAAGATTAATCTCTGTATTCTTCGGTAATGAATGCCTCGAAAACGTCGCCTTCCTTGATATCGTTGAACTTGTTAAGACCGATACCGCAGTCATAACCCGATGCAACTTCCTTAACGTCATCCTTGAAGCGGCGGAGTGAAGCCATTTCGTCTTCGGTGATAACGATGCCGTCTCTTACTACGCGGATTTTTGCGTTTCTTGTAATCTTACCGCTTATAACGTGACAGCCTGCGATATTGCCGACTGATGAAATCTTAACAACCTGACGTACCTCTGCCTTACCGATATCAACGTCTCTGAACTTGGGAGCAAGCATACCCTTGATAGCTGCTTCGATTTCTTCGATGCAGTCATAGATAACTCTGTAGGTTCTGATTTCAACACCGTCACGCTCTGCATTTTCTGATGCAACGTTATCGGGTCTTACGTTGAAGCCGACGATAATTGCGTTTGAAGCATTTGCAAGCATAACGTCGCTTTCGCTGATAGCACCTACGCCTGAGTGGATAACCTTAACGCGGACTTCTTCGTTTGAAAGCTTGACAAGGCTCTGCTTAACAGCTTCTGCCGAGCCCTGAACGTCAGCCTTGATGATAACGTTGAGGTCTTTGAGCTGACCTTCCTGAATTGAAGCGAAGAGGTTATCAAGAGTAACCTTCTGGAATTCCTTGAACTGTGCCTCTTTAGCCTTGCTCTTTCTCTGCTCAACAAGCTCTCTTGCAAGACGCTCGTCATTAACTGCGTCAAAGCCGTCGCCTGCCTGAGGAACTTCTGCAAGACCCATAATTTCAACGGGAACTGAAGGACCGGCGGAGTTAACCTTTCTGCCCTTATCGTCAGTCATAACTCTTACACGGCCTACTGCTGTACCTGCAACGATGATATCGCCTGATTTAAGAGTACCGTTCTGAACAAGAAGAGTTGAAACGGGGCCTCTGCCCTTATCAAGTCTTGCTTCGATAACAACGCCCTTTGCCGAGCGGTTGGGGTTAGCTTTGAGTTCCTGCATTTCAGCAACAAGAAGTACGGATTCAAGAAGAGTATCGATACCCTGTCTTGTGTGTGCCGAAACGGGAACGCAGATTGTTTCGCCGCCCCATTCTTCGGGAACAAGCTCGTGCTCTGTGAGCTGCTGAAGAACTCTGTCGGGGTTAGCTGTGGGTTTATCCATCTTGTTGATGGCAACGATAATCTGAACGCCTGCAGCCTTTGCGTGGTTGATAGCTTCAATGGTCTGGGGCATAATACCGTCATCGGCGGCAACAACAAGGATTGCAATATCCGTTGCCATAGCACCTCTTAAACGCATTGACGTGAAAGCTGCGTGACCGGGAGTATCAAGGAAAGTAATCTTTGTGCCGTTAAGATCAACTCTGTGAGCACCGATGTGCTGAGTAATACCGCCTGCTTCGGTTGATGTAACGGAAGTGTGTCTGATAGCGTCAAGAAGCGATGTCTTACCGTGGTCAACGTGACCCATAACAACAACAACGGGGTCTCTTGTAACAAGGTCTTTTTCATCGTCAACGCTGTCGTCGATGATTCTGTCTTCGATTGTAACAACAACCTCTTTTTCAACCTTTGCACCAAGCTCTTCAGCTACAATTGCTGCGGTTTCGTAGTCGAGTGTTTCGTTAACACTTGCCATCTGACCGAGAGTAAAGAGCTTTTTGATAACCTCTGCGGCTGTCATTTTAAGCATTGCGGCAAGCTCGCCAACGGTGATTTCTTCGGGAAGCTTGAGCTGAAGCTGAGGCTTCTTTGCTCTTTCAGCGGCAATTCTCTTGAGTCTTTCTGCCTCTGTTTCTCTTCTTGAAGAACGCATACCCTGTTTTCTGTACTGCTGGCTCTTCTGCTTGATTTTCTGCTTACTTACAGCATTTGCATGCTGCTGTGTTTTATTTGTGGGAGCAATATTTTCGTATCTCTCGTTATACTTTTCAAGGTCAACGTTGCTTGCTCTTGTGTCGATTGTGCGAGCCTCGCCCTTTGTTCTGGACTGCATCGGCTTATCGTCTTTTTTAACCTCGGAAACGGGCTCCTGCTTTTTCTTGGGCATGGGAGGAAGCTTATCGGCTTTCTGCTGCTGAGGAGCAGGCTTGTTGCCGTTTGCCTTTGCCTTGTTTTCAGGCTTTTTCTCTGCCTTGGGAGCAGCGGGCTTTTCTTCCTTCTTTGCGGGTGCGGGAGCAGCCTTTTCTTCCTTCTTTTCTGCTTTGGGAGCGGGTTCTGCGGGCTTTTCCTCAGCAGGCTTTTCTTCGGCAGGCTTCTGCTCTGCTTCGGGTGCAGCCTCTTCCTTGCTCTTTTTCTTTGCAGGAACGTATTCAAAATATTCGTTTAAATCCTCTACCTGATTTTCTTTGGTAAAGGTTTCAAATATCACGTCAAGCTCATCTTCTTCGAGAGCTGTCATATGCTTTTTCTTGTCACCGAAACGCTCTTCAAGCAAATCGATAACTATGTTGCTTTTAATATCAAAATCTTTAGCAACTTCGTGCACTCTGTATTTATTAATCATTGAGTAACCTCCCCTGTTGTGTTAAGAAGCCCAAGCATTGTTTTTGCAAAGCCTTCATCGTTTACCGAAAGTACGGCGGATTTAAGACCCGTTGCCTTTCGTATATCTTCCATTGTTGAAAACAGAATAACCACGGGTATATTTCTGCCTTCAAAGTTTGCTTCTCTTTCAATCTCTTTTCTCAGCCTTTCGGAAGAATCGCTGCTGAGCAGACAAAGCTTTGCAGTTTTGCTTCTGACCGAACCGATTGCGCCGTCGTGACCGCAACTGAGTTTACCCGCTCTGCGGCACATACCGAGAAGAGAAAGAAATTTCGGATTATCCGTCATTTTTGAGTTCTTCCTCCATTTTATCGTAAACTCCGTCCGGTATCTCGCATGAGAACGCACGCTCAAACCTCTTGGCTTTTCTTGCTTTTGCAAGGCACTCGGCATCGTGGCACACGTAGGCGCCTCTGCCGGGCTTTTTGCCGGTAAGGTCAAGCGAAACTTCGCCTTCGGGGCTTCTTACAACCCTTACAAGCTCCTTTTTGGGCTTCATTTCGTTGCAGCCCGTACATTTTCTCATTGGTATACGGCGGGTAGGCATTGGTTCAGCTCCTAACTAAAATAAAGTTGAATAATATATATTATTCGTCAAAGTTGATAACTGCTTCTTCTGTTTCGGGATTGATATCTATTTTCCAGCCTGTGAGTCTTGCGGCAAGGCGGGCATTCTGACCCTTGTTGCCGATTGCAAGTGAAAGCTGGCTGTTGGGAACAACAACTCTGCATGAGCGTTCTTCTTCGCTGATGATTTCAACCGAGATTACGTCTGCGGGAGCAAGTGAAGCCGCAACAAACTCTGCGGGGTTTTCGCTATAACGTACAACGTCGAGCTTTTCACCGCCGAGAAGGTCAACGATTTTGTTGACTCTTGCGCCTCTCTGACCGATACAAGCGCCAACGGGATCAACGTTTTCATCTGCGCTGTAAACGGCAATCTTGCTTCTTGAGCCTGCTTCACGGGAAACTGACTTGATTTCAACCGTGCCGTCAAAGATTTCAGGAACTTCGCTTTCAAGAAGACGTCTTACAAGACCGGGATGTGTTCTTGAAATTGTAGCCTTGGGACCCTTTGTTGCATCTCTGACTTCAGCAATGTAAACCTTGATGAGGTCGCCCTCTCTGAAGTTATCGTTGGGCATCTGCTCTGAGCGGAGAAGTCTTTCTGAAATCTTGCCGATTTCAACGAATGCATCAAGTGTTACGGGATCAATCTTTGATACCTTTGCGGTAACAAGCTCCTGATTCTTATTCTGGAATTCTTCTCTGATCTGACCGTGCTCTGCTTCACGGATTGCCTGACGAAGAATGTGCTTGCCTTTTTCTGCTGCGATACGGCTTACTTCTTTTGTTTCAAGCTCAATTTCGATTATGTCGCCTGCAATAGCGTTCTTCTTGAAACGCTGTGCCTGCTCAACAAGCATATCCTCGTCGGGATCGATAATTTCCGAAACAACGTTCTTGCGTACGAAAACTCTGATTGTTTTTTCATCCTTGTCGATTTCGCAGAAAACGATGTCTTTATTATTATAGTCTCTTTTAACTGCTGTTACGATTGCTCTCTGGATTCCTTCAAGAAGTGCATCCTCCTGAAGATTCTTCTCCTTACCGAGAAGTCTGACTGCCTCAAAAAATTCGCTGTTGTTCATTTTTTCTGACCATCCTTTCGATATTAAAAACTGAAATCATCAAGTTTAATGTAGCTTGTTTCTTTTTTATCTATGCACATTGCACTGCCGTCTTCAAGACGGAGGGTTATGCAATGTCCGTCAAAGCCTTCAAGCACGCCCGCAAACTCACGCTTGCCCTCGAGCGGTCTGATAAGCTTAACTTTGATTTTTTCGCCCGTGCAGCTTTCAAAATGCTCATCGCGTACAAGCTCACGTTCAATTCCGGGAGACGAAACCTCAAGGCAGTAGCTCTGCTCAATGGGGTCGTGCTCATCGAGAGGCTTATCGATTGCTCTGCTCATATTTTCGCAGTCCTCGATTGTTACGCCCTCTTCTTTATCGATAAAAATTCTTAAAAACCAATCTGCGCCTTCTTTTACAAATCTGATATCCCAGATTTCAAGGCCAAGCTGCTCGGCAATGGGTTTTGCAATTTCCCATACGGCGGCAACTGTGTTTCCGCCCTTACCTTTTGCCATACGGTTTCCCCCTTTTTTCTTTTTGTGAAATTTGTTTTAAGCATAAACAAAAGAGCGGGTCGCCCCACTCTTTAACAAACACTTAATCTTACTGTGGTTATTTTAACACACATTCTTTAAAATATCAAGCTTTATTTTAAAAAACATTATATATTATAAAAAATCGGCACTTTTAGTGCAAAAACAGTATTGATATACCCGCCGTTTCGGTGTAAAATACTAATATCCAAAGACAAAAAGAAGTGTAATACCAATGATAATAGATTTTCACACTCACTGTTTTCCCGAAAAAATAGCTTTCAAGGCAATGGAGCAGCTTTGCCTCCGCTCGGGAATCACAAGACCCGCCCACAACGGCACCGCCACATCACTCTCAGAGCTTGCAAAAAAAGACGGTGTTGATTACTCGGTTGTGCTGAACATTGCGACCAATCCGAAACAGCAGCACAGTGTAAACGACTATGCGATTTCTCTTAAAGAAATTGACGGCATAATACCCTTCGGCTCCGTACATCCCGACAGCGAAGATGCTCTTGAAGAGCTTGAGCGTCTTAAGGAAAACGGGATAAAAGGTGTTAAGCTCCATCCTGATTATCAGGGATTTTTTGTTGACGAAGACAAAATGCTGCCCATCTATGAAAAAATTGCAAAGCTCGGTCTTATAACGGTTTTCCATTGCGGCTTTGACATCGGTTATCCCGACCCTGTTCACTGCACCGCAAAAGCTTTTGCGAGCGTGCTCGATACTTTCAAAGATGCTCCCGTTGTTGCCGCACACCTCGGCGGTCTTTGTTCCGCAAACGAAACCGTTGAATATCTGGCAGGCAAAAACGTTTATCTCGACACCGCATATTGCAGCGGCGTTATGTCGCCCGCGTGGGCAAAAAGAATCGTTGCCGCTCACGGTACGGATAAAATTCTTCTCGGCAGCGACGCTCCGTGGAATTCACCGATGCAGGATATTGAATTCGTCAGATGCCTCGGACTTTCCGAAGAAGAAGAAAAAGCAATTCTCGGCGAAAACGCACGAAAATTGCTCTCTTTATAAATTAATCTCTTAATTCATCCAGCGTCATTTCATAAGCGGGCAGGAATTCTTCAATGAAAACCTCCGCCTCGGGCAAGCCCATTTTACGGATGCTTTCTTCAATGCCTTCGCCCGCTTTGATAAACTCGCTGTTACCCGCCTTCTTTTCTTCAAGGCACTTTATAAGGGCACTGATTTTATCAGCTGCTTTTACGAGCTTCCAGAGCTCTTCGTCGCCTTCTTTTGCAATAAGACAGGGTGAAAAATCTTCCCTGAAATCCTCGGGAAGCATTTCAACAAGGCTCTTGCAGGCATTTTCTTCAACGGTTTTGTAAGCCGAACGCACCTCTTCGCTGTAATACTTAACGGGGGTGGGCATATCACCCGTAAGGGTTTCGGGCATATCGTGATAAAGTCCGAGCAAAGCCGCTCTTTCTCCGTTGACGTTGCCGCCGAAGCGTCTGTTTCTGATAACGGCAAGCGCGTGAGCGATAACGGCAACCTCAAAGCTGTGCTCGCTGAGATTTTCGCTGTGCTCGTTTCGCATAAGCGCCCAGCGGTTTATATATTTCATTCTTGATGCCATTGCAAAAAAGCCTTTTTCCATAACATCCTCCGAAAAATTACAAGTTTATTTACAAAATCATAACATAAAAGTATTTCTTTTTCAACGGTTTGTTATACAATAGTTTAAAACAACGAAAAAGTTTAAATCAACGAAAGGAGAATCACCGTGAAGCTTTGTCTTGCCTGTTTCAAAGTCTGCGAAGACTCGGCAGAAACCTGTCCCCATTGCGGCTACGGAAGTATGAGTTTCAAGCAATACGCAAACTGTCTGCCCGTCGGCACAAAGCTCGGCGGCAGATTCACCGTGGGCGGAGTTTGCTCACTTACCGAAGACTTTACTTCGTACTACGCCTGCGATATGCAGACGCATACCCGCTTCAAAGTAACGGAATACGCACCCAGAGAATTAATCAAGTGCCGAAAAGGTGCCAGAATTATATATCTTGACGATGAGAGCAGAAACAAAGCCGAAGCTTTCATTTCAAAGCTTAGCGCTCTCAATGTTTCAAAGCAGAATTCCGCTGCCTGTTTTGAAGAAAATTCAACCTATTACATAGTTGAAGCTGTTAAACCCGCTCCAAAAAAAGCACCCGTATCGGCGCCTGTCAAAACAACTTCAGGCAAGAAAAAAGCAAAGAATATTATCAGAAAAACCGTTCTTGCTCTTTGCATAATCTGTATTGTTGTAAGCGTCGGTTATCTTTTGAACTACTACGTAATCGAGCCGCTTCTGTTTGCAAAAAGAAGCGACGAGCTTGCGGGTATGATGAATACGACCGCACCAAGCACAGATATTCAGCACGACCCGTGGCCCAAAATCAGAGATAAATATCCCAACGTTGTTTTCCCTGAGGGAATGAATCCCGCTTTTGCCGACCTGTATGCATTAAACCCGGAGGTTGCGGGCAGAGTTATCATTGACGGCACTCCCATAAACTTCCCCGTTATGCAGACGTTGGATAACGACAAATACCTCAAAACCGATTTTGACGGCAACGAAACCAACTACGGTCAGCCTTATTTTGACTACCGTAACAGCCTGATTAATCAAAACCGAAATCTGGTTATTTACGGTCACAATATGCGTCACGATGACAAGATTTTCGGTGCCCTTGAAGAATACAGAAATATTGACACGTTCAAAAAATCTCCCGTCATAAAGGTAAGCACACTCTACGGCGAATATACGTATAAGATTTATGCCGTATACATAGTAAACAGCCGTAACGGTGACGATATTCACGAAAGACTTATCCCTAATTTCATTGATGTTTCAAGCGAAGGTTTTTTGAAGTATATCGAAGAAATTGATAAGCGAAAGCTCTATACAACGGGTGTTGATATAAAATCATCCGATAAAATTCTTACTCTTTGCACCTGTTGCTACGATTTCGAAGACGCAAGACTCGTTGTTGTTGCAAGGCAGGTAAGGGGTGGCGAAAGCGAAACGGTTGATACCTCGCTTGTAACAGTCAACAATAACCCGAAATATCCTCAGGCTTATTATGACGCAATAAAATTACCGAATCCCTACAAAGACGATGAGAACGTTTTTGTCGGATATTAAGCCACAGAGAGATGAATAATTATTCAGAAAATTTCGCATATTTTACTGTTTTTTGCTTGACAAATTGAAACTGCGGTGCTATTCTATTAGCAAATAAGCTTCAAAAGAGGTTAAACTCAATGAACAAACTTGCTTTCACAGCTGCATACTATTACTTTTACTTTATCAAGTAATTTGATAGGGTTTGGTAAGTTTTGCTGTAAAGCCGTTTTTAAGCTTTAAATTTTAACTCCGCAGTGAAATTTACACTGCGAAGTTTTTTGTTTTTATTCTATTTTCGGAGGCAATTCAAATGGTAGTAACAATCAAAAAAGGTACGGACGAAGTTCAGATTCAGAATCTTGTTGAATGGCTCAAAAGCCTTAACATCGATATTCACCGCAGTAACGGTGAATATGAAACAGTCCTCGGTCTTGTAGGCGACACCAGTCACGTTGATACTGACCTTATCAGCGGTCTTAATATAGTAAGCAACGTAACCAGAATCAGCGAGCCCTATAAAAACGCCAACAGAAAATTCCACCCCGATGATACCGTTATTGACGTTAACGGCTTCAAAATCGGCGGCGGCAACTTCCAGTTTATCGCGGGCCCCTGCTCGGTTGAATCTCCCGAACAGATTTGCTCGATTGCAGAAGACATCAAGGCTGCGGGGGCAAACTTCCTTCGCGGCGGTGCATTCAAGCCCAGAACATCTCCCTATGCTTTCCAGGGTATGAGAGGCGAAGGCTTAAAGCTTCTTGAAGACGCAAAAGCAAAGCTCGGCACACCCATCGTTACGGAAATTATGGACCTTTCACACCTTCCTCTTTTTGAAAACGTTGACGTTATTCAGGTCGGTGCGAGAAATATGCAGAACTTTGAGCTTCTTAAAGAGCTCGGCAAAACCGATAAACCCATTCTTCTTAAAAGAGGTCTTGCCGCAACAATGGAAGAACTGCTTATGAGCGCCGAATACATTATGGCAGGCGGCAATTCAAAGGTTATGCTCTGCGAAAGAGGCATCCGCACCTTTGAACCCTACACAAGAAATACAATGGATATTTCAGCCATTGCTCTTCTTAAAGAAAAAACCCATCTTCCCGTTATCGCAGACCCCAGCCACGCGGCGGGCATGGCAAGAATGGTACGTCCCCTTGCTCTTGCGGCGGTTGCGGCAGGCGCAGACGGTCTTATGATTGAAGTGCATAACGATCCCGCACACGCTCTTTGCGACGGCCCTCAGGCACTCCGTCCCGAAGAATTCGCAAAGGTTGTCAAGGAAGCAAAGGCAATCAGAGAAATTATGACAAAGTTTTAAGGTGATACTATGATAATCGGCATAGCAGGTCTCGGACTTATCGGCGGCTCGCTTGCAAGAGCTTTGAGCGAAAGCGGAAAGCACACAGTCCTCGGCCTTGACATTAACAGAAGCTCACTGCTCGCGGCAAAGCTTGTGGGAGCTATAAATGATGAATTAAACGAAGAAAACATCGGCAATTGCGATATAATTTTTATTGCTCTCTATCCTCAGGCAACTGTTGATTTCGTTGAAAAATATGCTTCGAAAATCAAAAAAGGCTCAATTGTTTCCGACTGCGGCGGCGTTAAAAGACCGATATGCTCGGTTTGCGAAAATCTTGCAGAGGAAAACGGCTTTGAGTTTATCGGCGCTCACCCTATGGCGGGCACACAGTTTTCGGGCTTCACGCGTTCAAGAGGGAATCTTTTCAAAAACGCAACGATGATTATCACCCCGAAAGAAAACACGGATATCCGAATTCTTCATAAACTCCGTACCGTGCTTGACGATGCGGGCTTCGGCGAAATCAATTTCACATCTCCCGAAGAGCACGACAGAATAATCGCTTTCACCTCGCAGCTGCCCCACATTATTTCCAACGCTTACGTAAAAAGCACAACCGCCGTCAGCCAGAAGGGTTTTTCGGCGGGCAGCTACAGGGATCTGACCCGCGTTTCAAAGCTCAACGAAAAAATGTGGACAGAGCTTTTCATTCAGAATAAAGATAATCTTATTAAAGAAATTGACTTTTTGGTTGACCGTTTAAGCGAATACAGTCAGGCACTCAAAAACGATGACAGAGAAGGTCTTGTTGAACTTCTTAAGGAAGGCACAGACAGTAAAATTCAGGCAAAGTAGGTTTTATTATGGAAATAATCAAAGTTCCCGCCTCAAAAGAATATGACGTTTTAATCGGAAACGGCATCCTTTCAACTCTCGGAGAAAGATGCGTAAATCTTCTCGGCAAGAGCAAAGCCGTAATTGTAACGGACTCAAACGTTGCTCCCCTCTGGCTGGGCAAGACAAGACAGAGCCTTGAGGATGCGGGGATTGAAACTTACACCTATATCTTCCCCGCCGGCGAAGAATCCAAAAACAAGGAAACTCTTTTTGAGCTGCTTGAATTTATGGCTGAAAACAAGCTCACAAGAAGCGACTTTGCGCTTGCTCTCGGCGGCGGTGTAACGGGAGATATGACAGGTCTTGCCGCATCGCTTTATTTAAGAGGCATTCCTTTTGTACAGGTGCCGACAACTCTGCTTGCGGCCGTTGATTCCTCGGTTGGCGGCAAAACCGCAGTTAACCTCTCAGCGGGCAAAAATCTTATGGGTGCCTTCTATCAGCCGTCACTCGTGCTTTGCGATACCGACACTCTCGGCACGCTTTCCGACGAAATTTTTGCAGACGGTATGGCAGAGGTTATCAAATACGGCGTTATATTTGACAAAGAGCTTTTCGATACCGTTAAGGGCGGAAACATTGCCGACAAGCTCGAAAAAATTATTGCGCGGTGCGTTGAATTAAAACGTGACGTTGTTGCAAAAGACGAATTCGACAAGGGCGAAAGACAGCTTCTCAATTTCGGCCACACAATGGCGCATTCAATTGAAAAATGCAGTAATTTTGAAATTTCTCACGGCAGTGCGGTTGCAATCGGAATGGTGATTGCCGCAAAGGCGGGCAACGCTCTCGGCTGGAGCGACGAGGACTGCACCGACGAAATAATCAAAGCCAACAAAAACAACTCTCTTCCCTGTGAATGCTCTTTCTCACCTGACGAGCTCGCACAGGCGGCTCTCTCCGATAAGAAACGTGCGGGCGATTCAATTGCTTTTGTAGCACCAAGAAAAATCGGCGAATGCTACCTCAAAAAAGTTTCGGTTGACGTACTCAGACAAATTTCAGAATACAGGTGAGTTGAATGAATATTAAAATCACTCCCTCTTCCCTTTCGGGACGCATAGAGGGAATTGCTTCAAAATCCTTTGCTCACAGGGCACTTATCTGTGCCGCACTTGCAAAGGACAAGAGCAGAATAAAAATAAATACCACCTCTCAGGATATAGAAGCAACCGTTTCGTGCCTTCGCTCGCTCGGAGCAGAGATAAATATCTGCGGCAGTGATTACGAAATTACTCCCATTGCCGATTTGCCCGAAAAAGCAACGGTTGACTGCCGTGAAAGCGGCTCAACAATCCGTTTTCTTCTGCCCGTTATCTGTGCGCTCGGAGTTGAAACGGAAATCCACGGCAACGGCAGACTTCCCGAAAGACCGCTTTCCCCTCTTAAGGAAGAGCTCATCAGAGCAGGTGCTTCAATTTCCGATTCGTTTCCCCTTTCCGTATCGGGCAAAATCGGATGCGGTGAATATACTCTCAGAGGAGACGTAAGCTCGCAGTTTGTAACGGGGCTTTTGCTCGCACTTTCCGTGCTTGAAGGCAAAAGCAGAATAAATCTTCTTCCTCCCGTGGAGTCAAGACCTTATATCGACATAACCCTTGACGTGCTTAAGATTTTCGGTGCGGATATAACGGAAGAAAACAATACGTTTTATATAAACGGCGGTACGCTCCGCGGCTGTGATTACACCGTTGAGGCCGATTGGTCAAATGCCGCTTTCTGGCTCTGCTCGGGTGTTGAGGTAAGCTCACTTAACCCCGCTTCAGTTCAGGGCGATAAAGCAATCATCGACGTGCTCCGCTCAATGGGGGCGCAGATAATTCAAAACGGCAATTCGTGCCGTGCAGATATATCAAATCTTCACGGCATGGAAATTGACGCTTCGCAGATTCCCGACGCAGTGCCCGTTATCGCATCCGTTGCCGCAACGGCAAACGGCAGAACGGTTATTTATAACGCACAAAGACTCCGCCTTAAAGAAAGCGACCGCCTTCAGACCGTTACCTCAATGCTCACCTCTCTCGGTGCAGATATCTCCGAAACCGAGGATGGGCTCATTATAGACGGCAAAAAATCTCTTTCGGGCGGCGAAACAGATTCCTTCGGCGACCACCGTATCGCTATGGCGGCGGCAGTTGCCTCGACAAAGTGCAAAAATGATGTTATAATCACAAATGCACAGGCGGTTAATAAATCGTACCCTGAATTTTTTAATGATTTCAACAGTATCGGAGGAAAAGCAAATGTCCTGTAGCTTCGGAAACAACGTAAAGCTTACCGTTTTCGGTCAGTCACATTCGCAGGCAATCGGTTGCGTGCTTGACGGCATTCCCGCGGGAATCAGGCTTGACGAAGAAAAAATTGCCGCATTTATGACAAGACGCGCACCCGGTCAGAATTCAATCTCCACCCCCCGGAAAGAGGCGGATAAATGCAATATCGTTTCGGGCGTTGTTGACGGCGTTACCTGCGGTGCTCCGATATGCGCAATAATCGAAAACACAAATCAGCACTCAAAGGATTACGGAAAACTCAGAAATCTTCCCCGCCCCTCCCACAGCGACTATGCGGCTTTTATGAAGCATAACGGCTTCAACGATATAAGAGGCGGCGGAAATTTCAGCGGCAGAATGACTGCTCCGCTTTGCTTTGCAGGTGCTGTCTGCATTCAGATTCTCGAAAGTATGGGCATTGAGATCGGCGCTCATATTTCTTCAATCGGCAATATTGACGGTGAAAGATTCGACCCCGTTAACGTAAACAAAGAAACCCTTGACTCTGTCAAAGCAAAGTCAATGCCCGTTATCAATGACGAAAAGGGCAAAGAAATGTACGCTCTTGCAGAAAAAGCAAAGGCAAATCTTGATTCCGTCGGCGGCACAATCGAATGTGCAATCATCGGTATCAAAGCAGGTATCGGCGACCCGATTTTTGACGGAATTGAGAATAAAATCAGCTCTGTTATTTTCGGAATTCCCGCAATCAAGGGCATTGAATTCGGCTCGGGATTTGAGGGCAGTAAACGTTTCGGCAGCGAAAACAACGATGAATTCATAACCGAAAAAGGCGAAATCAGAACCAAAACCAATAACCACGGCGGTATTCTCGGCGGCATTACCTCGGGTATGCCCGTTATCTTCCGCTGTGCGGTTAAACCCACACCCTCAATCAGCAAGGAGCAGCAGACGGTCAACCTTGAATCGGGCTGTGAAGAGGCTCTTGTTATCGGCGGCAGACACGACCCCTGCATTGTGCCCAGAGCCGTACCTTGCATTGAAGCGGCAGCGGCAATCGCAATTGCAGATTATATTTTGAAATAAAGAGGTTTTACCAATGAATATAGATGAACTCCGTCTTGAAATCGATGCGATTGATAAGCAGCTTACAGAGCTTTTTGAAAAAAGAATGGAAACTGCGGCGGCAATCGCAAAATATAAAAAGGAAAACTCGCTTCCCGTTTTCAACAGAGAGCGTGAACGCGAGGTGCTCAACAAGGTTACGGACAGCGTTGCCCCCGAATTTCAGGGCTACACCAAAACACTTTATCAGACAGTTTTTAACCTGAGCCGTTCATATCAGAAAAAGCTTATCAACCCTCCCTCATCTCTTGCAAAAATGCTCGAAGAGGTTACGGCAAAAACTCCCGCAGAAAGACCCGACAGAGCCGTTGTTGCCTGTCAGGGCGTTGAGGGTGCATATTCACAGTATGCCTGCGACAAGATGTTTGCATATCCCTCAATTATGTATTTTTCAAATTTCGAGGGTGTTTTCAATGCGGTTGACAGCGGTCTTTGCCGCTACGGTATTCTCCCTGTTGAAAACAGCACCGCGGGCTCGGTAAACACCGTTTACGACCTTATGAACAAGCATAACTTCTATATTACCCACAGTCTCAAACTTTTCATCGGTCACTCACTGCTTGCAAACGACGGCACAAGTATCAGCTCAATCAAAGAGATTTTCTCTCACGAGCAGGCAATAAATCAGTGCTCCGAATTCATTTCTTCAATCGGTGCCAAGGTCACCGTTTGCAAAAACACCGCCGCCGCCGCAAAAATGGTTGCCGAAAGCGGCAGAACAGACTGCGCGGCAATCGGCTCGAAGGATTGCGCAGAGCTTTATAACCTCAACATTCTCAAAAGCGGTATTCAGAATACGGATAACAACTACACCCGCTTTATCTGCATTTCCAAAAATCCCGAAATCTACCCCGGTGCAAAGAAAACAAGTATCGTTATGACGATTCCCCACAAGCCCGGCTCACTTTATCACATTATTTCAAGATTTGCTTCTCTCGGTCTCAACCTCACAAAGCTTGAAAGCCGACCCATTCCGGGCAGCAACTTTGAATTTATGTTCTATTTTGATATTGATGCATCGGTTTATTCCGAAAATCTTAAATCTCTGCTCAGTGAACTTGAAAACGATGGTGAACAGTTCAGCTATCTGGGCAGCTACACCGAGGACTGATTATTATGTACGGATTACTGGGCAGAAAGCTCGGACATTCCCTTTCACCTGAGATTCATTCGCTTCTTTGCGATTATGAATATAAACTCTACCCCACAGAGCCCGAAAAGCTTGACGAATTCTTTTCTTCAACCGCTCTTAAAGGCTTCAACGTTACAATTCCCTATAAAGTAGAGGCTTATAACCGCTGTGACGAACTTTCAGAAACAGCAAAAAAAGCCCGCAGTGTCAACACCGTTATCAGAAAACCCGACGGCTCGCTTTACGGCGACAACACCGATTATTTCGGTTTTCTCTATATGGCAAAGAAAATCGGTTGCGATTTCAAGGGCAAAAAGGTGCTGATTCTCGGCTCGGGCGGTGCAAGTCTGACCGCTCAGCTTGTCACTTCCGACGAGGGCGCAAAAGAAATCATTGTTGTTTCCCGCAGCGGCAAAAACAATTATGAAAACATTTCTCTGCACTACGATGCTGATATAATCATCAACACAACACCCGTCGGAATGTATCCAAACAACGGCGAAAGACTGATTGACCTTTCAAAATTCACAAAGTGCAGAAAAGTTCTTGATATGATTTATAATCCCGCAAGGACAGTGCTTTTGCTCGATGCCGAAAAGCTCGGAATCGATTGCTCAAACGGCTTGCCTATGCTTGTTGCACAGGCAGTCAAGGCGGCAGAGGTTTTCACGGGCAAAGAAATTCCCCTTTCAAAAATCGACGAGGTACACGGCGTTATTCTGAATAACCAGAAAAACCTTGTGCTTGTCGGTATGCCCGGCTGCGGCAAATCAACCGTCGCAAAACTTCTTTCGCAAAAAACGGGCAGAGAGTGTGTCGATACCGATTCTCTTGTTGAGCTTTGCGGCGAAACCATCCCGCAGATTTTTGCAAAATACGGCGAAGATGAATTCAGAAACCGTGAAACTCAGGCAATAAAATCCGTTGCCAAAGAACAGGGAAAAATTATCGCAACGGGCGGCGGAGCTATTCTGCGTGAAGAAAACCGAATTGCCCTTCGCGAAAATTCAACCGTAATTTTTCTCAATGCACCGCTTGAAACCCTCGCAACAGAGGGCAGACCTCTCTCAAAAGACTATGAAACGCTTTGCAAAATGTACGAAAAGCGTTTTCCCCTTTATCTTGAAACGGCTGACCTCACCGTTGAGGTTGACCCCGACCCCGAAGTTACCGTCAGGAGGATTACCGAATGAAATTTCTTGTTATAAACGGACCTAACCTTAATATGCTCGGCATCAGAGAGCCCGACGTTTACGGCAAGCAGACTTATGCCGACCTTTGCGAAATGATTAACTCTCACGCCGCAGAAAAACAGGTTGAGGTCAAGATTTTTCAGTCAAACCACGAAGGTGCAATCGTTGATGAAATTCAGGCGGCGCTCGGAAATTTCGATGCGATTGTTATCAATCCCGCCGCTTACACTCACACAAGCGTTGCAATTCTTGATGCAATGAAAGCCGTAAGCATTCCCGCAGCGGAGGTGCATATCTCCGACGTTTCGGCAAGAGAGGCTTTCAGACAGATTTCCTACGCAGGTATGGCTTGCGAAAAATCGTTTATCGGTCTCGGCTTCAAGGGTTATCTTGATGCAATCGACTATATGATTGAAAAATACAGATAAAATTAAAATCGCTTGGTTTCCGCCAGGCGATTTTTTACTTTACAAAATATAATAAAAAGGGTAATATATATAATGGAAGTATATGAGCTTCATTTTTAAAATAACTTGGGGGAATTTTGATGAACGACGTAAATAAGCTCTATAGTCTCTGGCTTGAAAACACCGAAAACGATGCCGAAACCCACAATGAGCTGCTTGCAATCAAAGATAATCCCGATGAAATACTTGACAGATTTTATAAAAATCTCGAATTCGGCACGGCGGGTCTGCGAGGCGTACTCGGTGCGGGCACAAACAGAATGAATATTTATACCGTGACTCAGGCTACACAGGGTCTTGCAGATTATCTCAACAGCAAAGGAAACGGCGCAAGTGTTGCCATCGGATACGATTCAAGAATCAATTCCGACGTTTTCTCGCGTCGCTGTGCACAGGTGCTTGCTGCAAACGGCATAAAGGTTTACCTTTTCCCGAAACTTATGCCTACCCCTCTGCTTTCCTACGCGGTTATGAGGCTGAAATGTCAGAGTGGCATTGTTATTACCGCAAGCCACAACCCATCAAAATATAACGGCTACAAATGTTATGACCCTTCGGGTTATCAGATGACCGATGAAGCCGCGCTTGAAACCTACAGCTTCATTCAGAAGGTTGATATATTCAGCGACGTTAAGACAATGCCGTTTGAAGATGCTTTTGAAAGCGGTATGATTGAATATATCTCCGATGATATTGTTGAAGAATTCTATTCTCTGGTTCTGAAAAAAACAATCAACCCCGAAGTTATCAGAAACAGCGATATAAAAATCATATATACTCCTCTCAACGGCACAGGTAATATTCCTGTCAGAACCGTGCTTGAAAGGGCGGGCTTCAAAAACGTTTCCGTTGTAAAAGAACAGGAACTTCCCGACGGCACTTTTCCAACCTGTCCCTATCCAAACCCCGAAATCAAGCAGGTTTTTGAATGCGGTCTTAAGATGACGGAAACCGATAAAGCCGACCTTCTTCTCGCAACTGACCCCGACTGTGACCGAATCGGAATTGCCGTGCTTGACGGCGATGAATACGTGCTTCTGAGCGGAAACGACGTAGGCGTTCTGTTTGCGGAATATATGCTTTCAACAAGAAAAGCAAAAGGCACACTTCCCGAAAACTCGCTTATGACAAAGTCCTTCGTATCAACCTCGCTCATCAACAAGGTTGCGGAAAAATACGGCTGTACGGTTGTTGACGTGCTCACAGGCTTTAAATACGTTGGCGAATTTATTTCAAAGCTTGAAAAAACGGGCGATGAGCACAGGTTCATTATGGGCTTTGAAGAAAGCTACGGATATCTTATCGGTACCCACGCGAGAGATAAAGACGGCGTTGCCGCATCCCTTATGGTTTGCGAAATGGCGGCTTATTATAAATCGCAAGGCAAAACCCTTGTTGATGCGCTTAACGGAATCTATGAGGACTTCGGAATTTACGTAAATACTCTTCATAATTTCGTATTTGAGGGCGCAAGCGGTATGGTTAAAATGTCTCAGATAATGAGCGAAACAAGAAACAATCCGCCCAAAGAGCTTGCAGGTCTTAAAGTGACCGAAATTCACGATTTTGAAGCAAGCACAATTACCGACACCGAAAGCGGCAAAACCCAAAATATTGCTTTACCGAAATCAAATATACTTGCCTACGGTATGCATGACGGAAATTTTGCAATCGTCAGACCTTCAGGCACAGAGCCTAAAATCAAAGTGTATATCACAGGTTGCGGCAAAACCAGATCCGAAGCCGCGTCAACAGCAGACGCTCTCGGAAATGCAATGAAAAAGTTACTGAAAATTGACTAATAAGGATGTAGAAATATGAAAAAGAGAAATATATTTATCAGAATAACCGCAATTATCCTTTGTGCCATAATGGTGCTTGGCGTTTTCTCGGCGGCAATTTATGCGTTTGCAGCTGACGTTTCCACAGCTCCGATTCCCACAACAGGCAGTCCCGACAACACCTGGCTTATTCTTATCGCTGTTGTAGCAATTCTGGTAATAGTTGCCTGCGTGGTTATTCCTAAAATCAAAAAGAAATAAACAAATTAAAAATCAAACGGTCGGCCTTTAAATTAAAGCCGACCGTTTTTTATATGCAAAAAGCCCTCCCTGCTTTCGCAGAGAGGGCTTTGAATTATTGGGGTTAAATCTTACAGTTCGCCTCTGAAGAGTGAGCCGAGAAGTGTTCCGAGTGCCTCGAAGAGACCACCGATGTTCTCGATTGTGAAGAGTGATCTGTTAAGTGCGAACGGAGTAAGCTTGAGGCAAAGACCGCTTTCGTCCTTTACAAACTCAGGCTTGAGGAAGAGGATGAGAAGCTCAGGATTATGAATAAGAGTTGCTTCATCTCTTGTACAAGCTCTGCGGTTCTCCCAGAAGTAAAGCTTGAAGTTCTTGCCAAGACCGCAATAAATCTTGCCGTCTGTACCGTAAAGTGTGATGAGGAATTCACCGTGCTGCTTCCACTCGTTCTTATAGATAATAGTGGTCTTAGCTTCGTTTGTTCCGTCACAGTTTACGCCTTCATGCCACTTGGTTGAATCGTTAACGTCTGCTTCGTCGTGTACGTGATATGCCTTCCAGCCAACACTTTCGTGTGTTTCTGTGGGTCTGTAAGCGTCAAGCTGAATTGTTCTAACAACATAGTAGATACCGCGGCCTTCACCGAATTCGTCGCCGGCTGCCATTGTATCGTCACCGTATTTTACTGTTTCAAGGCTCTGAGGTGTACCGCCGTTGTTATAGTCAACGTAAACAGTAACTGAAAGCTTGTCGTAAATTGCTGTGTATTCTAAGCCACCTGCAACCATTGCGCCGGTTGATGAGATGGTCTTATCATAATCCCAACGTGAGAACTTATAGCCTTCGGGAGTTGCTGCGTCAATGATAGCCTTGGTTTCTTCATCTCTGTAGGGATTGAAGTCGTTAAGTGCTGTCTTAACGGGTACTGTTACCTCAATTGTTTCATACTTGGGTGCAGCAGCTGTGCTGTCAGCAGTTTCATACTTGAAGGTTGCTGTGTAGCTCTGTGCTTCCCACTCAGCAAGAATTGAGATGTAATCGCCTGATGTTGCACCGTACTTGCTGATAAGTTCTTCCGTAATTACAAGACCGTCAAAATCAACAAGGGTCTTTGATGAATCCTTTGAGTAATAGAAACCTAAGAACTTATAACCGTCCTTGCCGGTGAATCTGATGGGCTGTTCGTCGTTTACTTTGCCGACTACAGGCATAACTGCAGGCTGACCTGCCTTTGAAGCGGGAGTCTTATAAACGAACTCTGCCTTGCTCAGATCAACAGTATCGCCAATCTTGAAGCCGCCCTTGATGATAACAAGAGCATTTTCGTCGTATTCGTCACCAACTTTGAACTGGAGATCGTATGTCTTAAGTGCGAAGTTTGCATAAACAACAATCTTTGCACCGCCTTCAATACTTACGGGGAATGTGTAGTTTGAAGCACCTGTGCTGTACTTAGCAGCTTCGCCGTCTTCTGTTGTCCAGCCGAGGAAGTTGTAACCGTCAACAGGCTTTGTGCTTGATATGGGAACAATAACGTTATTGCTGATGCTGGGTCTTGTTGTTGCGGTGAATGTTTCATACCTTTCTGTATATTCACCTGCAGTTTCGTCATAAACAGGAATGTTATATTCAAGTGTTATAACGGGTTCTGCGATGATATAAACAATCTGGTGACCGTTGAACTTGATTGCATCGTTACGGCCGATGGTTGTTGCTGTTGCTTCATCGGTACCGATCTTTGCTGATGCGGTAGCCTGCTCATAGTAAACTTCGCCGTCCCAGCCGTATGCTTCCTTGCTGTCAAGACCTGCCTTGAGATTTGCAAAAGCATCCTTTGAGTATGCAACTGCATCTTCCTTACCGTACTTAACTTCGAGGGTCTTCCATTCGCCTGTGAAGAAGTCCTGAGTCTTAACGGTGATTGAGCAGGGAAGCTGAGACCATGAGGGATAATAGTTTGTATCTTCTGTCTTTGTGAATCTGCCTACGCCGAGTGCACCGACTGAGGGTGAAGCAAGATTGCCTTCTGCGTCAACCCAACCTGCAAATTCATAGCCTTCCTTGGTGGGCTTTGTCTTTGCTGTGAGGTTTACGTTGTATGTAGCTGTTGCTTCTTCGTGAACAACTGTGCCTTCTGAATCGGCATAGAAGATTACCTTATAGGTGTTTGCAGTCCAGTTAACCTTTGCTGATGCACCGTTGATGTTTTCAACCTTGATTGTTGAAGGATCCCATGAAGCAGTGTAACCTGTCTTTTCGGGGAGGTAATCGTTAAGGTCAACTTCTTCGCCGTAGCCGGCCTTAACAACAACTGATGTTTCACCGTCGATTGTGCCGCCGTCAAGGTTAAGAGTTACGTCGAATTCGTCTGTTGAAAGAACTCTCTGATATGTAACGTTTGCCTTACCAACAGTAAGCTTTCCGCCTGAAACAACTGTTTCATCGATAACGCCTGTTTTGGTGTTAGCCCAACCGAGTTCGTTCTCTGCTGCTGCGGGAACAGTTACTTCTGCACCTGCTTCGTAGCTGCCTGTTGAAATTTCTGTACCGTCGTTTCCTACGAAGGTTACGCTGTACTTCTTAACAGCTGTGCCTGAACCGTATTCACCGGGAGTTGAAGTGCTGTCGATTGTGAATGTATGGTTACAATCATCAATAAGGAAACTTTCAATTGTAAGGTAATCAGCTTTGTTGTTGGCAACAATTGAGCTGTAGTTACCTGCTGTAGGTGATACAGCTACATATGCTACTCTCTTTGAAGTTACTGTACTTGCATCGTATCTCTTGAACAATTTGTGGTCGTTCTTTACGAAACCTGTTGTTCCGTCAGCAAGCTTTGTAACACCGTCAGGCATAAATTCTCTTACCTTAAGAGTGTATTCATAGTAGTAAGCGTCATCTTTTGCTTCCCATGAAGTAAGAGCTGTTGCATCTCTGCCCCATGAACCGTAGATGAAGTCCCATGTATCTGATTCTGCAAGGTCAATGCCGTGCCAGTTTGTCTGGGTCTTCTCTGTGAAACCGTTAACGTTTCTTGCCCACTTAGTGGTCATTGATACAGTAACACCGGCTGTGGTAACTGCTGAATGGTTGGGGTTCATTGTACCCGCGAAAACTGCAGGATAACCCTCTGTGGGATAATCTGCATGATCGGGGTCATAAGTATCATCATAAGTGAGGTTGGTTGCACCGTTTGTTACGTCGAAGAATGATCTTTCGAAGATAATGTAGGGAGCACCTGAACCGAGGTACATATCGGTCTTGAGGTAGAAATACATCTTGAGTTCCTGACCGGGCTGTACCTTATAGTCTGTGAGTGTGTAATCGCCTTCTGAATTCTTTTCGTAGAATTCAAGACCAAGATAAACGAAGTTGTCATACTTTGCTGCAAGATCTGCATATGAATCAATGCCGCTTACGGGAACTGATGATTCAGCGTCTGATGCTTTGGGAGCAACAATTGCATTACCTACAATTGCAACTGTGCTGAGAAGCATTGCAAGGCAAAGCACAAGGCTGACAACCTTTTTGAATGTGGACATTCTGTTTTCCTCCTTCTTGTGTTGGCTCTTTTATTAATAAAAGAGAGCCGATTAAAAAAGCATTATGGCCGGAATTTCAGATTCCAACCCAATATACCTAGATATTATGACATAACTGTGAAAATAAAGCAATACTTTTAATCAAAATAGTTATTAAAATTATGTTAAGGTTGGTAATAATGCACAGTTAGATTGCGTCAAATTCGTGCAATTTTACTATCCCTTGCCGCCTTGGCAACCGCCGCCGCAACCGTAACACCGACTCTTTCGTCAAATGCTTCGGGAAGAATGTATTCCGGACAGAGTTTTTCATCGGAAACAAGCCCCGCAATCGCATAAGCCGCCGCAAGTTTCATACCCTCTGTAATATCGGATGCCCTTACGTCAAGAGCGCCTCTGAAGATGCCGGGGAATGCAAGCACATTATTAATCTGATTGGGATAATCGCTTCTGCCTGTGCCGATTACAGCTGCTCCGGCTTTCTTTGCAAGCTCCGGCATAATTTCGGGAGTGGGGTTTGCCATTGCCATAACAACCGCATTTTCCGCCATCGAGGCAACCATTTCCTCGCTGACTATTCCCGCCGCCGAAACACCGACAAATACGTCGGCGCCTTTCATAGCATCGGCAAGAGTACCTGTTATGCGGTTTTTGTTTGTAAACTCTGCAAGTTCGGCAAAAGCAGTTGAAAGGGGTTGACCTTTACAGATAATCCCCTCTTTGTCGCTCATAATAATGTTGCCCGCGCCGCAAGCGTTCAGCAGTCTGGCAATTGCAGAGCCCGCTGAGCCCGCACCGCTCATTGCGACAGTACAGTTTTCAATCTTTTTGCCGACGCATTTAAGTGCGTTGAGCCCCGCCGCCAGCACAACAACCGCCGTACCGTGCTGGTCATCGTGAAAAACGGGGATATCACAGCGTTCCTTGAGCTTTCTTTCAATTTCAAAGCATCGGGGAGCCGCAATATCTTCAAGGTTTATTCCTCCGAAACTGCCCGCAAGCAGAGAAACCGTATTTACGATTTCGTCCGTATCCTTTGAGCGTATGCAAAGCGGAATTGCATCAATATCGGCAAATTCCTTAAAAAGAAGGCACTTGCCCTCCATAACGGGCATACCCGCTTCGGGGCCGATATCGCCAAGGCCGAGAACTGCCGTACCGTCGGTTATAACGGCAACGGTATTCCAGCGTCTTGTAAGCTCAAAGCTTTTGTTTACGTCTTTCTGAATTTCAAGACATGGAGCGGCTACGCCCGGAGTATAGGCGAGCGAAAGCTCCTGCTTGTTGGAAGCTTTTGTTCTTGATTTTGTTTCAAGTTTCCCCTTCCATTCATAGTGAAGTTTTAATGATTCTTTTAAGTAGTCCATTTTCTGTATCCTGATTCTTTATTTTGCCCAACCCATTGAGCATTTTACAGCCTTTTTCCAGCCCGCATAGAGCTCATCTCTCTGCTCCTGACTCATCTTGGGTGTGAAAGTTTTATCAACGCTTCGGTTCTTCTGGATTTCTTCTTTATTTTCCCAGACACCTACTGCAAGACCCGCGAGATAAGCGGCGCCGAGAGCTGTTGTTTCGACGTTTTTGGGTCTGTTAACTTCGCATCTTATCATATCGGTCTGAATCTGAAGCATAATATCGCTTACACTTGCGCCGCCGTCAACGCGCAATTCCGTAAATTCGATATCGGAATCCGATTTCATGGCTTCAAGCAAATCCGTAACCTGATAAGTGATTGATTCAAGCACGCTTCTTGCAAAGTGAGCTCTGTTGACGCCTCTTGTAAGACCTACTACACTGCCTCTTGCGTACATATCCCAATAGGGTGCGCCGAGACCTGTGAAGGCGGGCACAAAGTAGATACCGTTTGCATCGGGAACGCTCTCTGCAAGCTCATCGCAACGGCGTGCGGTATCAATCATGTGAAGCTCATCGCGGAGCCATTTGATTACCGAGCCCGCGTTGAAAGCCGAGCCTTCGATTGCGTATTCGACCTCATCACCGATACCCCATGCAACGCCCGTTACAAGATTATTCTTTGATTTTACACGGGTTTTGCCTGTGTTCATAAGCAGGAAACAGCCTGTGCCGTAAGTATTCTTTGCCTGACCCGCCTCGAAGCAACCCTGACCGAAAAGTGCGGCGGGCTGGTCACCGATTGCGCCGCAGATGGGGATACCTTCGAGCGATTCAAGACCGAGAATACCCTTTGATACTCTGCCGTAAATCTTGCTTGAGGGTACGGGCTCGGGAAGAATTGACATAGGAATGCCGAGCTTTTCGCAAAGGAAGCTGTCCCAGCAAAGATTATCAACGTCAAACAGCATTGTTCTTGATGCGTTTGAATAATCCGTTACGTGAACACTGCCGCCTGTAAGATTCCAGATAAGCCAGGTTTCAACCGTACCGAAAAGAAGTCTGCCTTCGTCTGCAAGCTTTCTTGCTTCGGGAACGTTATCGAGAATCCACTTGATTTTTGTTCCCGAGAAATATGCATCAATAAGAAGGCCTGTTTTCTCTTTTACATAGTCTTCAAGACCGTCAGCTTTAAGCTCTTCGCAAAGCTCTGCCGTTCTGCGGCACTGCCATACGATTGCGTTATAAACAGGCTTGCCCGTCTGTCTGTCCCAGAGAATTGTTGTTTCACGCTGGTTTGTGATGCCGATACCCGCTATTTCGCCCGGATTGATTCCGCTGCTCATAACGCAGGCGGCAACCGCCTGAAATTGACTGTAAAGAATGGCGAGCGGGTCGTGTTCAACCCAGCCTGCCTTGGGATAAATCTGCTCAAATTCGTTCTGAGCCTTGCTGACGATGTTACCCTTTTTATCGAAAATAATTGCTCTTGAGCTTGTTGTTCCCTGGTCAAGGGAAAGAACGTACTTTGCCATGGGGAATCACCCTTTCACTGAGGAATTATTGTTTTATTCTGCAATGCCGAAATACTTTGCGGCATTGTTATACGAAATATCCTGTGCAATTTTGCAGATTGCTTTTTCATCGTAGGGATAGAGGCCGTCATTAACCATATCGCCGAGAAGACCGCACATAATTCTGCGGAAATATTCGTGTCTGGGATATGAAAGGAATGAACGGGAATCCGTTACCATACCGACAAATTTGCCGAGTGCACCGAGATTGCCGAGAGCCTTCATCTGCTCTCTCATACCGTCGATATTATCGTTAAACCACCAGGCAGAGCCGAACTGAATTTTACTTTCAGCGTCGGAATTCTGGAAGTTGCCGAGCATAGTTCCGAGAACGTAGTTATCCTTGGGATTGAGTGTGAAAAGAACTGTCTTGGGCAGCTTTTCAATAACAGCAAGGCTGTCAAGGAATCTTGAAAGCTTGCCTGCGATTTCTCTGTCGTCAATCGAATCAAAGCCCGCATCGGGACCGATTTTCTTGAACATAAGGGTATTGTTGTTTCTCATCGGACCGATGTGAAGCTCCATCACCCAGCCTTTTTCGGCATATCTTGCGGCAAGGTAGCCGAGGAGTGCGGTTTTGAATTTGTCCGCTTCAACAACGCTCGGTGCGTTGCCGTTTCTTACTTTCGCAAAAATCTCATCAAGCTCCGCTTCGCTTGCTTCTTCATAAGGTACGTAAGCGAAAGCGTGGTCACTTGCGCAGCAGCCGAGAGTTGCAAAAAATTCGATTCTTTCGTTAAGCGCTTCACAAAGTGCCTTGAAGCCTCCGATTTTTCTGCCGACTGTGTTTTCCATTGTTTCAAGCCAGGGAGCCCACGAAGGAAGGTCAATCCCAAGGGCTTTATCGGGTCTGAAAGCGGGAAGCACCTTGCACTTGAACGAGCTTTCTTTTGCAAGAAGAACGTGATACTCAAGACTGTCTGCGGGGTCGTCGGTTGTGCAAAGATGAGATACGTTTGATTTTTCAATAAGCTCTCTGGGAGTGAATCCGCCCGCCTTGATTGCGGCGTTTGCTCTTTCCCAGATGCTGTCTGCTGTTTCAGCACAGAGAATATCGTTTATGCCGAAATAACGGCGAAGCTCAAGATGGCACCAATGATACATAGGATTGCCGATGAGTGCGGGCATAATCTCTGCAAAAGCCTTGAATTTTTCGTAGCCGCTTGCATCGCCTGTTATATACTTTTCGTCAACACCGCAAGAGCGCATCGCTCTCCACTTATAGTGGTCCCCTGCAAGCCAGAGCCAAGCAATATCCGCGGGCTGTTCATTATCATAAATTTCTTTGGGAGAAAGATGGCAATGCCAGTCAAAAATGGGCATTTTATCTGTCGCTTCAAACATTTTCACAGCAGGCTCGTTACCGAGCAAAAAATCTTTTCCCATAAATTCTTTTACCATCGGAAATCACCTTCCAAATATAATATTACAGTTTAATTTTATCATATATTATGATATTTGCAAGCAAAAAATCGCTCCGCACAAAAACTTGTACGGAGCGGTTAAGCTTATATTAAAAATATCAGTGCGATTGCAACACCCCAGAAAATCTGAGGAATACCGAATCTTTCAAGCCACGAGCCGATTAAAACCGTAAGGCAAGCGGGAGAAAGAAAAATCTTTTCTGCAACGTTGCTTTTATTTCGGATTCTGTCCCACAGATAAAGCGCGCTTTCGTAGCTGGGGAAAAGGCTGCACATAAGCGAAGCACCGAAATAAACCATTAAAATATAGACAATAAAAAGAAACGGTGAATCCGAGAAAGAAAGTCCGAATACTCTCAGGTTGGTCAGTCCAACAAAAAGTACGGGCAAACCTGTGATAAAGTTAACCACGCCGGGACCGATTGTTACAAGATATGCCGCCGAATTCTTTTCAGGGAAAATGAATTCAACGTGTCCGCACATTTCGTTTGCACGCAGATAACCGGGTTCTTCAATGAATAATCCGAGCAACTGGCACGTAATGTGCTCCCAGAAACCTCTGATGAAAGAACCGATAAAAGTAAGATATTTAAATATAACGTATATCATTCTCATATCAAATCATAATTTCCTTTCGTCAGAAGTTCTTCAACGGGGATTTCACCGTTTGCAACACCCTCAACTCTGTCACCAAGGTGGAGACCCTTGAAGGAATCAATAATAACGTCAATCTCGCCTACGTATTCAGAGGTCATTTTACCTTTGAGTCTGCAAAGCTTTGCGCACACGTAAAGTGTGTTTCTTGTTTCGTTGTTGTTCCACGAATCATCGTAATAATATTCCGAATAGTTTGCCGCAAGAACAAACGCATCATAAGCAAAGGTGTAAGCGGTATCATAGTCTCCTTTGAGAAGATAAACCAAAGCAAGCTGTCTGTAAAGCTCGGGCGAAGAATCGTATGAGCCGAGAATTGTTTCACCGTACTCTGCCGCTTCGTCAAGCTTTCCTTCACATCTGAGGAAGGTCAGGTTGAGAGCATGAATATAGGTATTATTATATAAAGCCTCAAGGTCGGTAACAATTTTCTTTGCTTCCTGCTTTTTGCCGCTGAGCCAGAGAATTTTCGCCTTCTGAGACACAGCTTCAAAGTTTGTTTTGTTTTCAGCGATAAGAACGTCTGCCCACTTTATTGCCTCCTCATATTTGCCTGCATACTGAAGAGTCTGTGAATATTCATAGGCGTAAAGCCAGTTATAATTTTTGCCGCTTTCCTTTGCATATTTATCACATACTTTAAGGATTTCGAGCTGAGTTTCAACGGGCTTATTGAAATCCCTTGCAAGCTCAAACGTATAATAGCAGAGAAAAACCGTATCAATACCATCTTCTTTTGCGACTTCTCTTACAACCTCAACCGCACTTTCGTAATCGGTAACACCCTGTATTGAATAATAAAGAGCATATTCCGTAGTACCGATATCATTGTACATATCGTAAAACTCTTTTACTTCCTTGTCCTCAAGGAAAGGAGTGATGTCGGAATAGACGTTGTTAACGCCGAAAAGTCCCGTAATGGGGTCAGTTGCTTTGATAATTGACTTAACGTAACTAAGCTTCAAGCGGTGACCGTATTTAATAAATTGAGGAGCAAAAAGCTTGCCATCTTCTTTGAGAGAGATTTCATCAATTTCCGCCAGCATTTCGGAATAATCATAATAAGCATCTTCCCAGCGGTTATCCCTCGCTGCTATTTCGGCGCTTATGCCGAGTACGGACGGCGAAGCAATATAAAACACCATAACAAGCGAAAAAATGCAGAGTACAACCGAAAATGCACCCATAAGCCAACCGACAAGAGGTACTTTCTGAGTCAGCATTTCTTTTTCGCATTTTTCACAGTAATCACTGCCGTCGTTTTTAGCCTCTTTGCCGCAGCGGGCACAGATTTCCTCTTCGGTCAGCTGAGATATATCAACGTTTTTATTGTTCTTAGCCAAAACTTTTCCTCCCCGATAATTATATCTGGATTATTTTATCATTATTTCTCTTTAATTGCAATACGCTTTAATTAACAAAGTGTTAATTTGATTTACTTGACAAGAATGGTATAATAAATACCGTAATACTTTCACGGAGGTAATTTTATGAAAGAAATCAACATCAGGGATATCAAAAAGAGTGCCGTTGAAATGATTGCCGACGGCTGGGCTCTTGTTACTGCCGGCAACGAAGAAAAATTCAATACAATGACGGTAAGCTGGGGTGCTCTCGGCGAAATCTGGGGCAAGGATGCCGCATTCATTTTTATCAGACCTCAGCGTTACACCTATGAATTCATTGAAAAGGAAGATATTTTCACAATTACTTTCTATACACCCGAATATAAAGATGCACTTAAACTTTGCGGAGCAAAAAGCGGCAGAGATATTGACAAAGCAGCAGCAACCGGTCTCACTCCCGTATTCACAGACGGTGGTGTAACCTTTGAGCAGGCTGAAATTACTCTTGTATGCCGCAAAATGGCAGGTCAGTTTCTTGACCCCGCCGGATTTATCGACCCCGCAATCGAAAACAACTACGCAAATAAGGATTATCACAAAATGTATATCGGCGAAATTCTTAAGGTCTATTCAAAATAAAACCGGAAACCGATAAACAAAGAACTGTCTTCATTGAAGACAGTTCTTTGTTTTTTTATTTGCCGTTTTCGTTGAGAAGACGCTGCTTTTCATCCCAGAGTGCCTGCGAAAGGTCAACGTAATAGTTATGCGGATTTTCAAATCGTGTAACTTCGTCCCAGAGAGTTTCAACCTGTGCTTTACAATAAGCTCTGATTTCTTCCATACTCTTCTTTTGGAAAACGCATTCGCCGCCGATAAATAAAGGCTCAAGCAATTCCTTTGCCTCGTAATCGGTTACGGTTTTACGTTTCCACGTGTGCACGGGGTCAAACAGCTCGTAGGGTTTTGTGAAATCTGTTTTTTCGTCGGAAAGAGTAAGCAAATCGGCAATGGCTTTTCCCGTTTCCTTATCATAGAGTCTGTAGAATCTCTTGTTGCCGGGAGTTGTGATTTTCTGTACGTTTTCGCTCAGCTTGATTTTCGGCACGGCTTTTCCGTCCTTTACAACGGCAACAAGTTTATAAACTCCGCCAAGCACGGGGCTCGACGATGAGGTGATAAGTCTTTCGCCAACACCGAAGGAATCCACCTTTGCTCCCTGAATAAGCATATCTCTGATAATATATTCGTCAAGCGAGTTTGATGCAACTATACCGCAATCGGGATAACCCGCTTCATCAAGCATCTTTCTTGCCTTGCGTGAAAGATAGGCGATATCGCCGCTGTCGATGCGTATTCCCTTAGGTCTTTTGCCGAGAGGCTTAAGGATTTTATCGAAGGTTTCTATTGCGTGGGGAACACCCGATTTGAGCACGTTGTATGTATCTACAAGAAGCGTGCAGTTATCGGGATATTCTCTTGCATAAGCCTCAAAAGCTTCTGTTTCGCTGTCAAAAAGCTGTACCCAGCTGTGAGCCATTGTTCCGAGCGCGGGAACACCGAACATCTCATCGGAAAGAGTACAGGCAGTACCCGCACAGCCGCCGATATAAGCTGCTCTTGCACCGTAAATCGCGCCGTCAAAGCCCTGTGCTCTTCTTGAGCCGAATTCCATAACCGCTCTGCCGTCTGCAGCTCTGCTGATTCTGTTTGCTTTCGTTGCAATAAGACTCTGGTGGTTGATGCAGAGAAGAACCATTGTTTCAATAAACTGTGCCTGAATAACGGGTCCTTTTACCTTTACGATGGGCTCACCGGGAAAAATCGGAGTACCCTCGGGAACAGCATAAACGTCACAGGCAAATTTGAAGTCGCGGAGATATTCAAGAAAATCTTCGCCGAAACCCTTGCCGCGGAGATACTCAATATCCTCTTCGGTAAACTTAAGGTTGGCAAGGTATTCAACAAGCTGCTCTACACCCGCCATAATTACAAAACCGCCACCATCCGGCACCTTGCGGTAAAACATATCGAAATATGCAACGGTATCCTTGAAATTGTTTTTAAAGTAACCGTTTGCCATTGTGATTTCATAAAAATCCGTCAGCATAGTAAGATTGCGTTTAATATCCATAACACTTCTCCTTTATTCTACGGTTCGTAATATACATCTTTATTATGAAACATTTTACAGCATTTTACAATATAAAATAAAAATAAATTTCATTTTTTCAGAATAAGCAAGTGTATATATTTCCGATTTAAAATTAAAACTAACATAATCTTACAGTTAAATAAATTTTTAAAAATAGAATAATAAAATTTGTAAAAGTATTGCATTTTAGGTAATGTTGTGCTAAAATAACAACGTTGACGAAAAAAGCGTCACTTTTTGTATGTTACAAATATGAATTATACTCATTGTATAATTTCGCTATTACATATAACGGAGGATTTTTCAAATGAGAATCAGAAAGCAGTCGCTCGGCGACAGAAACATTGTCGGTGCAAAAATTGAAGCAAGACGTAAAGCAATCAATATGAAGCAGAAGGATCTTCTTACTCAGCTTCAGATTAAGGGTGTTGACCTTAATGCTTCCGGTCTTTCAAAGCTTGAAGGCCAGCTCCGTTACGTTACAGACTTTGAACTCAAAGCTCTTTCAGAAGTTCTCGGCATGAGCCTGAACGAAATGCTCGGTATTGACGAATAATTTCAACCACTACTTACCCTCTTATATACAACTCCTCACGAAGCCTCGCCTCTCCACAGGGCGAGGCTTCACCCTTTGTATTGAATCGCAGATAAACAAAACACCCTGCTTCTTTCGAAGCAGGGTGCTGTTTTTATTAAGCTATCTTATAATCAAACAAGCTCGATGATGC
>JAZQKN010000156.1:0-15366 GCA_045542175.1 Acutalibacteraceae bacterium
CGGCTTATTACCGTGATGAGAACGCTGTTCATTACGTTCCGAAACGTTCACTTGACGATTTGATATATTAAAAAACGGCTCACATTAGTGTGAGCCGTTTTTATTTTATCAGTGATGGAAAAGTCTCATGCCTGTGAAGCACATAACCATTCCGTGGTTATTACATGCTTCAATGACGTTGTCGTCTCTGATTGAGCCGCCGGGTTCAGCAATGTAAGTTACACCGCTCTTTGAAGCTCTTTCAATGTTATCGCCGAAGGGGAAGAATGCATCGCTGCCGAGAGCAACACCTTTGATTGTTGCAAGGTAAGCTTTCTGTTCTTCCTTTGTAAAGGGTTCGGGTCTTTCTGAGAAATAGAGCTGCCATTTGCCGTCTGCAAGAACGTCGTCGCATTCGTCTGAGATATAAACGTCGATAGTATTATCTCTGTCAGGTCTGCCGATTGTGTCAAGGAAGGGGAGGTTAAGTACTTTTTCGTGCTGTCTGAGGTGCCAGATATCTGCCTTGTTACCTGCAAGTCTTGTACAGTGTATTCTTGATTGCTGACCTGCACCAACGCCGATTGCCTGACCGTCAACTGCATAGCAAACTGAGTTTGACTGTGTATATTTAAGAGTAATAAGAGCAATTATAAGGTCTCTCTTTGCTTCGTCGGGGAATTCTTTGTTTTCAGTTACGATGTTGGCAAGAAGCTCGTTATCAATCTTGAAGTTGTTTCTGCCCTGTTCAAAAGTAATGCCGTAAACCTGCTTAACTTCCTGTGCAGCGGGAACGTAATCGGGATCGATTTTAACGATATTGTAATTGCCGTTTCTCTTGCTCTTGAGAATTACAAGTGCTTCGGGATCATAGCCGGGTGCAATAACTCCGTCTGAAACTTCACGCTTGATAAGCTTTGCTGTTGTAACGTCGCAAACGTCTGAAAGAGCAATCCAGTCACCGAATGAGCTCATTCTGTCTGTGCCTCTTGCTGTTGCATAAGCGGTTGCAAGGGGAGAATCGTCAAGACCTTCAATATCGTCAACAAAGCAAGCCTTTTTAAGCTTATCGCTCATTTTGATGCCGACTGCAGCTGAAGTGGGGCTGACGTGCTTGAACGATGTTGCGGCAGGCATACCGAGGGCTTCTTTGATTTCCTTAACAAGCTGCCAGCTGTTGAAAGCATCAAGGAAATTGATATAACCGGGTCTGCCGCTGAGAATTTCAATGGGAAGCTCTGAATTATCAGCCATATAAATCTTTGCGGGCTTCTGGTTGGGGTTACAACCGTATTTAAGCTCAAATTCTTTCATTATTATTACTCCTTATTTATTCTTGTTAATCATTCTGCTTTCGTATTTGCCTGTTTCAAGGTCAACATATCTTACGTAAAGTGAAATCTTGTTGTTTTCGTTAAGATTTGTCCAGATATCGTTTGTAAATTCGTCGATATCATCGGGAATTGCAACTCTTTCGGGCTCACCTGTGAAAGTAGGAATGGGGTTGCCGTCGTGATTGTAAGTATGAATAAAGTGACCGAGACCGCAGAGTGAAGAATAATTGAATGTGTATCTGTTGCAAGCAGTACCTTCTGCATCGGCACTCTTGAGAATGCTCATTTTATATGTAAATGAACCGTCGGTAAAATCAATCATACCGCTGATTCTGGGAGTCCAGTTGGGTGAATCGGGTTCGAACTCTCTTGTCTCAAGAGCCTGTTCAAAGGTCTTGCCGTCTTTAATGAAATCGTAGATTGTATCTGTCTGATCGCCGTTTGTTACGATAAGCTTGTTATCAATAACTCTTACGGGTGCATAAATGATAAGTGAGGGGTCTTCTACCTTTGAAGCATCAAAGGGGTGGATGATGATTTCGTTGCCCTGTTCAATGAAAACTCTGTTTCTGCTGTTTTCGCTTCTGCCCATGATGAAATATGCTGTTACAGCTTTCTTGCCGTCAGCACTTTTGCCGATAATAATACCTCTGCCAACGTAGGAATTGTCTTTGATAAGATTACCGATTCCGCTGATGTCGTAAATGCTCATTCTTTTTTCTTCCTTTCACAATAAATAAGGGCAGTCCTGCCAAGGTGGTTAGGACTGCCCAGACGGTCGGCTTTTATTGATTTTTGCTCCCTTGCAGTTAAATCTGCATTCCGTCAGTCACAAAAACCTTTAAACTACAAGATATAGTGTATCACAGCACAAATGAATTGTCAATGTGCATATTTCATTAAATTTGTATCTTAGGTTTCTTCCATTTGCCGCTTGTTACATAAATTGCGCCGACAATTATTGAAGCAACCGAAGCAAGACCCGTTGCAATACCAACTCCGTTGAATCCGAGACCGCTGAGATTAACCATAATATAAGCAAAGGGAACTCTGACAAGAATTGAACTGAAGCAAGCGTTGAAAAGGGCAAAGTTTGTGTATCCGGCTCCGATTGCAAGACCGTTCATGCAGAAAACAAACGGTACGAAGAGATAATCGAGAGCAATGAATCTCAGATACTGTGTACCGACTTCAATAACCTCAGGATTGGTGTCAAAAAGTCTTATAATAAAATTCGGGAAAAGTTCAACAATAGCAAAAGCAAAAATTGTAATGCAGAATGCAATTCCCATACCAGTAAGCATTGTTTTCTTTGCACGCTCGGTTTCACCTGCACCGATATTCTGACCCGCCATAGATGAGACTGCGCTGCTCATCGCAAGAGCGGGAAGTACGGCAAATGAATTTACCTTGCCGCCGATACCCTGACAGGCAGATGCAACAACTGCGTTGGGCAGTGAGTTAACAAGAGCGGTAAGAGTGAGGAATGAAAAAGAAACAACAACCTGCTGCACTGATGAGGGTAAACCAATTTTAAGTATTGTTTTTGCTTTTTCTCTGTCAATTTTAAAATCTGATTTATGGTATTCTTCAAAAAACTTGTTTTTGAAAAGATATATGAGTGAAAGAATAACGCTCAAAGCCTGTGCCGAAACCGTAGCATATGCGGCACCCGCCGCACCCATTTTGAACGGACCGACGAGAATTATATCGCCGATTATGTTGCCGATTGCGGCAATAAGAACAAAGTAAAGCGGTCTTTTTGAGTCTCCGAGACCTCTGAGTACGGCGCTGATAACGTTATAAGCAAAGGTGAACACAAGACCAGCCATACAAATTATATAATATGACTTTGCTTCTTCAAATGCCGGTTCAGGAGTTTTGAGTACCCTAAGAAGAGGTGACCACATAAAAACCATAACTGCAGTTGCCGCTACAGCAACAAGCATATAAAGAGTAAATATAGTACCGATAGTTTTTCTTTGTTCATCATATTTACCTGCTCCGCCGTACTGCGCAATAAGCACGGTAGCGCCGATTGTAAGACCGAGTGCCGCACCCGTAACAAGAATATTAATCTGACTGCCGATGTTAACGGCGGTAATTCCCGTTGTGCCCGAAAATCTGCCAACGATAATCATATCGGCAACCGAATAGAAAGCCTGAAGCAGATTTGAAAGCAAAAAGGGGATTGCAAATTTTATAAGCTGCTTTGAAACACTGCCTTTTGTTAAATCCTGTCTGAATTTATCTGCCAATTTTAGTTACTCTCCTGTGATTTTTTCTCTTTCATTGTAAGCGAAATGCGTTTCTTCGCAACGTCAACCGCAATTACCCAAACGGTAACAACTTCGCCGACTTTAAGAACTTCTGAAGGGTGCTTAATGAATTTATTTGTAATCTGCGAAATGTGAACAAGACCGTCCTGATGAACTCCGATGTCAACAAATACGCCGAAATCGGTAACGTTTCTGACAGTGCCTTTAAGCTCCATACCGGGAACAAGATCTTTCATATCCATAACGTCCGTGCGGAGCATGGGAGGCGGAAGCTCGTCTCTGGGGTCTCGTGCGGGTCTAATAAGCTCTTTGATAATATCGTTGAGCGTAGGTACACCGATACCAAGCTTTTCAGCAACAGATTCGATTCCCAGAGCTTCAACTTTTTCTTTAATTTCGGAAATGGCAGATGTACCGATGTCGCTTGATTTGTATCCGAAAAGATCAAGCAAATCCTTTGCGGCTTTATAGCTTTCGGGGTGAACGCCTGTATTGTCAAGAATATTCTTGCTTTCAGGAATACGAAGGAAACCTGCACACTGTTCAAAAGCTTTTGCGCCGAGTTTCGGAACTTTCTTAAGCTGTGAGCGTTCTTTGAATTCGCCGTTTTCGTCGCGGAAATCAACGATATTCTTAGCAACGGTTGAATTAATACCCGAAACTCTTGAAAGAAGAGGCACAGAAGCAGTGTTAAGGTCAACGCCGACAGAGTTAACGGCATCTTCAATTACGCCGTCAAGAGCTGCGTCAAGCTCTTTGGGGGGCATATCGTGCTGATACTGACCTACGCCGATTGCTTTGGGGTCAATCTTAACAAGCTCTGCAAGGGGATCCTGTAAGCGTCTTGCGATTGATACTGCACTTCTGAGAGAAACGTCATACTGAGGGAATTCCTGTGCGGCAAGCTTTGATGCCGAATAAACGGATGCACCCGCTTCACTTACAACCATATATGAAACGTCTGCACTGATTTCTCTTAATACTTCAGCGGCAAATATTTCCGTTTCTTTTGAAGCTGTGCCGTTACCGATTGAAATACAGTTGACTGAATGCTTTGCAATAAGCTTTTTGATAAGCTCTTTTGCCTGATTTCTCTGTGCATCGGAATGTGTAACGTAGATTACGCCTGTATCAAGAACTTTGCCCGTTGCATCAACAACTGCAACCTTGCAACCTGTTCTGTAACCGGGGTCAAGACCGATTACAACCTTGCCTTTTACGGGAGGGGCAAGCAAAAGTTCTTTTGTGTTGAGTGCAAATACTTTGATAGCGCTGTCAGCTGCATTCTTTGTAAGCATATTTCTGATTTCTCTTTCAATTGAAGGATAAATCAGTCTGTCATAAGCATCAGCGCCCGCTTCTCTGACAGTTTCGGTACAGGGCGAGCCGTTGGGGTTAAGAGTTGTACTTGTAATTACGTTTGAAGCTTTAACTGCATCAAGTGTTACGCTGACCTTAAGGAACTTTTCTCTTTCGCCTCTGTCAATTGCAAGAACTCTGTGACCTGCAATTTTGCTTACAGGTTCAGAGTATTCATAATACATTGAATAAACGCTCTCGGCGTCTTTGTCAGCGGCAGTGGTGCTGATTATACCTGAAACGGTAAAGAGATTACGGAGTCTGCGTCTGATATCGGCGTTATCCGAAATATTTTCTGCAATAATATCCATTGCGCCCTTGAGTGCGTCTTCTGCTGTTTCAACGCCTTTTTCGGGGTCGATATAGTCTTTCGCCATATCAATGGGAGCAGGGGAATCGGCATTCTGCTCAAAGATTGCATCAGCAAGAGGTTCAAGACCTTTTTCTTTTGCTACAGAAGCCCTTGTCTTTCTCTTGGGTCTGAACGGTCTGTAGATATCGTCAATTTCCGTAATTGTTACAGCCTTATCAAGTGCTGCTGAAATTTCATCTGTAAGTTTTTCCTGTTCAGCAATAAGAGAGCGTACTTCTTCACGTCTTTTATTGAGATTGCGGAGGTATTCAAGTCTTTCGTATAAAGCTCGGATAACCTGGTCATCAAGAGTACCGTGAGCTTCTTTACGGTAACGGGCGATAAAAGGAATGGTATTTCCTTCGTCAATAAGCTTAACTGTATTTTCAACCTGCCAGGTCTGTAGTTTGAATTGCGCTGTTAACTCTTTGATAATATCCATTGTTTCACCTTAAAAATTCTTTTTGATTTGTCTTATGTCTTTTCCCAGGAAAAGAAGAGAAACGTATCCGCCGATTATTCTTGACGTGATTCTCTGTGTATATTTTGATTCCAGCTCCGTTCCGGTAAGATTGGTGCTGATAATTACAGGCTTTGAGCGGTTAAGCCTTGTGTTGATGATATTGTAAACCGCCGCAACGGTAAACTGTGTTGAAAATTCAGAGCCGAGATCGTCAATAATCAGAAGATCGCAATCAAGAATTTCTCTTTCTCGTTCGCCTGAATTGTTATTGCTGAATTTTTCTCTCTCAAGCGAAGAAAGTATATTCTGAGCAGAATCATAAATTACTTTATATCCTTTTTCTGCAACAGTGTTTGCTATAGCAAGCGAAAGGTGAGTCTTACCGAGACCCGTTGCACCGTGAAGATAAAGACTTTCCGAATCAGTATCAAAGTCTTCGGCATAACATTTGCAGTATTCAAGAATTTCGCTCATTCTGTTTCTCGGAATTATGCCTGTTTCACCGTAGGATTCATTCGGATAATACGTAATGTCAAAGTTATCAAAACTGCATTCTTTACTGGGTGCAACCTTTGAAAGGTTATCCTTTGCAATGCTTTTAAGTAGCTCTGTTCTGCATTCGCATACGTATCCGCTCACAAAGCCTGTATCACTGCATTTTTTGCAGGAGTAAGGCACTTCAAGATAGTCTTCAGGATAACCGTTTTCTCTAAGAGCTGTTTTGATAAAATCCTGTATTGAAATGTTTATTCTAGAAAGCTCTTCGATATAATCCTTTGCATCCTTACCCATTCCGAGTGCTTTTACAACAGCCAGACCGCTTGCTGAAAGCTGAGATTCATATTTAATGATTTCAGGAATTTTTTCCGTTACTTCCATATGACGTGCAAGCTGAATTCTTTGTGCCTTGCTTCGTCTTGCTTCAAGAATCTGAGTTGCCTTGAGCAACGTTTCTTTACCGTAACTCATTTCTTTGTCTTCCTTTCGTATTTAATGGGGGAGTGCAAAGCACTTTCACTGAATTTATCAAGATCGTATGAAGCATTGGATTGCTTTCCGGATTTTGCTTCGGGTTTTTCAGTGGTTTTAGATTTATATTTTTCCAACTCAGCAGGGGTGGTAATTCCTGCCTCATACCAGGATGTGAGTACCTTGTCTATGTACTTGAAATTGAGCTTGCCTGTGTGGTTTGCCATTTCTTCATAAGCAAGGAAAATCATTTCATTGCTGAATTTGAGTTCATCGCTCCATTTGCGGAGATATGATGATTGAGTTGTTGTGGGTCTGGGAGTATTGATTCCTGCTTGTTTTGCAAAATCCCTCCAGAGGATATTAGCCTTTTTCAATGCGGTAATCTGCTCAGCTGCTTTTTCAAGAGTATCAATCTCTCTTGTACCCCAGTCTTTACCGACTGCTTCAATATAGCTGTAATTTGTTTTACCGATTGAAGAGCAGTATTCAATAAGCATAAATAAAACTTCGGGTAATAATCCGTAGTGGTCGTGCAACATAAGAAGTGTGCATTGACCGTCGTATCCAATGGTTTTTCCGAGCTTGACTTGTGCTTCGTTGATAAGATGACCGATTTCAGGAGACTCTTCAATTCTCTGAGCAATTTCTGCGCTTGAAGGTTTTGTGTGTGTAACAACGTATTCGTGTTCTTTTTTTACAGGTGCAACAGGGTTGACTTCAGAAATTTTAGGAGCGGCAGTCTGATGCATTTCGGGTAAAACACCGTCTTCAAGAAGCACACCGGTAACAATCCAGTACTGTAAATAATCAACAGCATCGTCCCGGTTTATTTTCAAAGCGGAACACATAGCATCAATATCAGGATTATCAGGAGAATTTCTGAGAATCCAGAGCAGCACTTTAAGCTGATGCTCGTTGGCAAGCCTTATGTGCTTATCAACAATATCAGCGGGTACGGCAAATATTGATTTGAATGCTGTCGGGTTAACTGAATAGCTCATTTTAATTCTCCGTTTTCATTTTTTACAATTCAAAATATTATAACATAAATTGTCTGGTTTTTAAACTGAAATTTTCAAAATAATCACTTTTTTATAATGTTCTCATTATTATATATACATTATACTATACTTTGTGGTTTGGGTTTGAAACGAATACTATTTATTCGGCAAATATAACAAACAGGGGAAAAGAAAAAGAGACTGCTTAAACTGCAGTCTCTTAATCATGCGTGTTTAAATCACACAGCTCTTGTAACCTTACCGGAGCGAAGGCATCTTGTGCAAGCATAAACTCTCTTGGGAGAACCGTTTACAACAGCCTTAACTCTCTTAACGTTGGGCTTCCATGTTCTGTTTGAACGTCTGTGTGAGTGGGAAACCTGAATGCCGAATGACACATTTTTACCGCAGAAATCACATTTTGCCATGTGTCACACCTCCTTTTTAGTCATTAACAGATGATATATTAACAGGTTTCGGAACAAAATGCAAGTGTTTTTTTACAATTTTTAAAACTTTTAAAAAAAATAAATATTTTTCATTTTAGTATTGCGTTTTTTGAATAAGTGTTATATAATACCAACAGAACATTTGTTTGATAAAGCTTGGAGGTATAAAAAATGGCTGATAAGAAAAAAGCACTTGAAACCGCGCTTGCTCAGATTGAAAAGGCTTACGGTAAAGGAACAATTATGCGTCTTGGTGAAAACAGCGGAATGAACGTTGAAGCAATTTCAACAGGCTCTGTTTCACTTGATGCCGCAACAGGCATCGGCGGTATGCCCCGAGGCAGAATTATTGAAATATACGGTCCCGAATCATCAGGTAAAACAACACTTGCTTTAACTGTAATCGCACAGGCACAGAAAGCAGGGGGCGAAGCAGCATTTATCGATGCTGAGCACGCACTTGACCCCAGCTACGCTTCAAATCTCGGTGTAGACGTTGATGCGCTTCTTGTATCACAGCCTGATAACGGCGAACAGGCACTCGAAATTGCTGAAGCTCTTGTCAGATCAGGCGCTCTTGACGTAGTTGTAATCGACTCGGTTGCAGCTCTTGTTCCTCGTTCGGAAATTGAAGGCGAAATGGGCGATTCACACGTTGGTGCCCATGCCAGACTTATGTCACAGGCTCTTCGTAAAATTGCGGGTGCAGTTGCAAAGTCAAATACAATTACTATTTTTATCAACGAGCTTCGTGACAAGGTTGCCGTTATTTACGGTAACCCTGAGGTTACAACAGGCGGCCGTGCCCTTAAATTCTATTCAACAATGCGTATTGACGTGCGCCGCGTAGAAGCTCTTAAGGGCGCTGGCAATGAAATTATCGGTAACAGAACAAGAGCTAAGATTGTAAAGAATAAGGTTGCTCCTCCCTTTAAAGAGGCTGAATTCGATATTCTTTACGGCAGAGGTATCTCCAGAGACGGCGAAATCGTTGATCTCGGTGTTAAATACGGCATCATTCAGAAGAGCGGTGCATGGTTCTCATACGGTGATATGAGACTTGCACAGGGCAGAGATAATACCCGCGAGCTTCTTTCCGCGAATCCCGAACTTCTCAATGAAATCAACGATAAAATTGTTGAGGCAATGGCTGAAGCTGCAGCGGCAACGAAGGTTAAAAAGCAGCCCAAAGTAGTTATGCCCGAGCCTCCCGCACCTACTCCCACAACAAAAGCAAGCGCAAGAGCAAAGCTTGATATTGTTGTAGATGACGACGATTAATTATGAAAATTTCAACCGCAACAGGAAAGCAGAATAAGATACATATCAGTATAGATGGTGAATATGCATTCACCGTCGATGCTGAGTATTGGTACAGTTGCCCCTATTACGGTAAAGATAGTATAGATGACAGAGAGCAGGCGGCTTTTCTTGAAGCCGTCGGCTCTCGTTGTGCTTTTATTGCGGGATTAAGAATTCTTTCATACTGTGACCACAGCGAAAAAGAGCTTTTACAAAAATTAAAGCAAAAAGGTCACGATAAGGTTTATTCAGAAAAAGCTGTTGAAAAGCTTAAAGAATACGGATATGTTAATGACGAAAGAGTTGCAGAATATTACGCAAAATCACTTTTTGAAAGAAAAGGTATGAGCAAAAGCGGGATTAAAAATGAGCTGAAACGTAAAGGAATTTCAAGTGAAACGGCTGATATTGTGACCGAAAGACTTGACTTTGACCCGATTTTGCGTATTATAGAAATGTTGAATACTAAATACTCCAGATATTTAAATGACGAAAAAGGCATAAGAAAAACGGTTGCCTCTCTTCAGCGTCTGGGATACAGATGGTCCGATATAAAAAGCGCTTTCCGTCAGTTGGAAGTAGAAACGGAGGATAATGACGATGTATAAAGTCGGTATGATTTCACTTGGATGTCCCAAAAATCAGGTGGACGCCGAAAGAATGCTTGCTCAGCTCGATAAAAACGAATTTGAAATTGTTGATTGTTACGACGGTGCAGACGTTGTGATTGTCAACACCTGCGGTTTCATTGATGAGGCAAAGCGTGAAGCAATTGAAAATATTCTCGATATGGCTCAGCTTAAAGAAGAGGGCATTGTTCGGAAAATTATTGTAACCGGTTGCCTTGCACAGCGTTATCAGAAAGAAATTTTTGATGAAATTCCCGAGGTTGACGCAATTGTCGGCATCGGCGCCAACGAAAGTATCGCAGAAATAGCAAAGAAAGTTATTGCCGGCGAAAACGTATACGAGATGCCTGCCAACACTGAACTTCCTCTTGTCGGTGAAAGACTTCTCACAACACCTGAACACTGGGCTTATCTTAAGGTTGCTGACGGTTGCTCAAACAGATGTACCTATTGTGCAATTCCCTCAATCAGAGGTGATTTCAGAAGCGTTGAGTTTGAAACGCTTGTTGATGAAGCCAAAGCACTTGCTGATGCGGGCACAAAAGAGCTCATCCTTATCGCACAGGATACCACCAATTACGGTATGGATTTATACGGAAAACTTCGATTGCCCGAGCTTCTTGACGCTCTTTGCGAAATCGACGGCATTGAATGGATAAGACTTCTTTACTGTTATCCCGACAAGATTACCGATGAACTTATCGAAACGATGGCACGTCAGCCTAAAGTTCTTCACTATATCGATTTACCCCTTCAGCACGCAGACGATAAAATCCTCAGGGCAATGAACAGAAGAGGGGATTCGGCATATATCAGAGAGGTTATCGGCAAAATCAGAGCGGCGATGCCTGACGCCGTAATCAGAACAACGTTTATAATCGGTTTCCCAGGCGAAGGCGAAGAAGAGTTTGAGAATCTTGCAGAATTTATTAATGAAATTGAGTTTGACAGACTCGGCTGCTTCTCATATTCACCCGAAGAAGGCACTCCCGCCGCTGAATTTGAAAACCAGATTGATGATGAAACCAAGGTTCGCCGAGGCGAAATTATTATGGGCGACCAGCTTGAAATAGTAACTCTTAAAAATGAAGAAAGAGTCGGAAATGTATACAAAGTAATCGTTGAAGATTATGACGGTTACACTGATTCATACAGCGGAAGAACATATATGGATGCTCCTGAAATAGACGGTAAAATTATGTTTACCACCTCAAGCGAATATAACAACGGTGATTTTGTTGATGTTGAGGTTATCGGAGTTAATGAATACGATTTAATTGGCAAGGATATAAACGGTTAATGAAAAATATGAATTTACCCAACAAATTAACACTTTTAAGAATTATTCTCACTCCTTTTTATCTTGCGGCAATGGTAATTGATTTTGAATTTCATTATCTTGTTGCGGCTGCAATTTTTATTATTGCGTCATTTACGGATTACCTTGACGGCAAAATTGCACGAAAGAATAATCTTATAACAACCTTCGGCAAGCTCTGCGACCCTCTTGCCGACAAAATGCTCACAACAGCAGCTTTGCTCGCATTTATGCAGCTGGGTCTTTGCAACATCTGGATTTTAATGGTTATCCTCACAAGAGAATTTCTTGTAACTTCTTTCAGACTTGTCGCTTCCGCACAGGGAGTTGTGATTCCTGCGGGATTATGGGGAAAACTCAAAACGGCAAGCCAGATGGTTTTCTCGATTTTTATAATGTTTGCTATTTATTTTGTTGAACATTTCAAGTGGGATTTCGGTGTTTTTGCTCTTGTTTCAAACATACTTCTCGGAATTACCGCTGTTCTGACTGTTATTTCAGGTGTTAAATATATTGTTGACGGTGTAAAAGTTATTGATTTTTCTGTTTGATATATGTTTTATGCTCTTGACAATTCAAAGCAAAAAACATATACTATATTGAGCAAAATAAAAGAAATGCAATCGTCGGGAGAGTAACCGTTGATACGGCATATCAGAGAGGAAGCAGGCAGCTGAAAATGCTTCTTATGTTGACTTTGGTGAAATGCACCCGTACGGCACATAGGGGGAATTTCAGTATCTCTGTGCGTATGACTGCGTTAAAGTCAGGTATTAACCACGAGTTATAAACAGGAGTGGAACCGCGTATTTACGCCTCCGTAGTCTTTAAAAGACTGCGGAGCTTTTTGCTTTTTAGGAGGACAGATAATGTTCAGACAAATTCGGGAAGACATTGCCTGTGTCAAATCTCGAGACCCCGCCGCACGTTCGTTTTTTGAGATTTATTTTCTTTATCCGGGTCTCAGAGCAATCAGGCTTCACAGATTGGCAAACAAATTTTACAGGCATAAATTTTATTTTATTGCACGCTGGATTTCTCAGTATGCCTCAAAGAAAACAGGCATTGAAATTCACCCTGCGGTGCAAATCGGCAAAAGATTCTTTATCGATCACGGCACAGGCGTTGTAATCGGTGAAACCGCCGTAATCGGTGATGACGTTACACTTTATCAGGGCGTTACCCTCGGCGGTACGGGTAAAGATACGGGTAAACGACATCCCACAATCGGTAACAACGTAATGATCGGTGCGGGTGCAAAAGTGCTCGGTCCGCTTGTAATCGGCGATAATTCAAGAATTGCGGCCGGTGCCGTTGTGCTTAACGATATACCCGAAAACTCAACTGCTGTGGGCGTTCCCGCAAGAGTTGTAAAAAGAGACGGCATCAGAGTTGACGACCTTGATCAGGTTCATATTCCTGACCCCGTGGCACAAGAAATAGCAAGACTTGAGGCTGAAATCAACAGTTTAAAAAAGCAAATTAATTCGGAGGAATAACGATGAAAATATTTAACACATTAACAAAAGAAAAAGTTGAATTAGTTCCCATCAATGAAGGCGAAGTTAAAATCTATGCCTGCGGACCCACTGTTTATAATTTTATCCACATCGGTAACGCAAGACCCATCTGCGTTTTTGACGTTCTCCGCAGATACCTTGAATACAGAGGTTATAAGGTAACTTTCGTACAGAATTTCACAGATATCGATGATAAAATTATCAAGCGTGCCAACGAAGAAGGCACAGATTACGAAACAGTGTCAAAGAAATATATCGAAGAATTCTGGAAGGATGCAAGCGGTCTTAACTTCAAACCCGCAACCGTTCATCCTCTTGCTACTGAGAATATCGATAAAATCATTGAAATCGTCAGCGGACTTATCGAAAACGGTCACGCTTACGCTGTTGACGGCGACGTATATTTCAGCACTAAAACCTTCAATGAATACGGTAAGCTTTCTCATCAGCCTCTTGAGGACCTTGAAGCAGGCGCAAGAATTATGGTTGGCGATATCAAAAAGGATCCCATGGATTTCGCACTCTGGAAAGCAGCAAAGCCTGGTGAACCTTATTGGGATTCACCCTGGGGCAAGGGCAGACCCGGCTGGCACATCGAATGTTCTGCAATGGTTTGCAGATATCTCGGTGAAAGCATTGATATTCATTGCGGCGGTCAGGACCTTATCTTCCCTCACCACGAAAACGAAATCGCACAGAGCGAATGCTTCACAGGCAAGCCTTTTGCGAAATACTGGATGCATAACGGTTATATCAACGTTGATAACGTTAAGATGTCGAAATCTCTCGGCAATTTCTTTACTGTAAGAGACGTTGCGGAAAAATACGGCTATGAGCCCATCCGTTATCTTATGATTTCATCGTCATACAGAAGTCCCATCAACTACAGCATTGATATTATCGAGCAGTGCAAAGCTTCTCTCACTAGACTTTATACTTGCCGTGACAGTATTGATTTTGAGCTTAAAAACGTTGCTGAAGGCGAGCTTAATGCTGAAATCAAAGCACAGCTTGACAAGAGGGTAGAGCAGTTTATTGAAGCTATGGATGACGATCTCAACACCGCAGACGGTATCGCCGCAGTATTTGAACTTGTAAGAGACATCAATTCACTTGTTATAGGCAAGAGCGAAACAAAGGCAACCGTTGAATATGCCGCAAAAATCTTCGATGAACTCACAGAAGTTCTCGGTCTTATTTATAACCGCAAAACAGAAACTCTTGATGAAGAAATCGATGCTATGATCGAAGCCAGAACTCAGGCAAGAAAAGATAAAAACTGGGCTGAGGCTGACCGTATCAGAGATGAACTTAAAGCTATGGGCATTGTTCTTGAAGACACCGCTCAGGGCGTTAAGTGGCACAGAGAATAATAATTTATGGTCAAAAACTCCGCTACGGTTAATTCTGCAGCGGAGTTTTGTGTACTTTTTAACAAAATTTCTATATATATAAATATTTTTATTAAAACACTTGCATTTCAATTGCACTTGTGTTATAATCCCTTTCGCAAATCACACGCATGGCTATTTTTATTATGAGTGCGGATTTATCCGTTGTAATATCAGGCTGTGCGGAGGTTCGTATCTGACATAGGTACAAAATTAACTTAGGAGGAAAAAAATCATGTCAGTAGTATCAATGAAACAATTACTTGAAGCAGGCGTACACTTCGGTCACCAGACCAGAAGATGGAACCCCAAGATGGCTGAGTACATCTTCACAGAACGTAACGGCATCTACATCATCGACCTTCAGAAAACAGTTAAGAAGCTCGAAGAAGCCTATATGTTCATCCGTGAAATCGCAGCTGACGGCGGTGATGTTCTTTTTGTAGGCACAAAGAAGCAGGCTCAGGATTCCGTTAAGGAAGAGGCTATCCGTTGCGGTATGCCTTACGTTAACGCTCGTTGGCTTGGCGGTATGCTCACAAACTTCAACACCATCCAGAAGAGAATCAAGAGACTTGCTCAGCTTAAGGCTATGGAAGCTGACGGCACATTCGATCTTCTTCCCAAGAAGGAAGTTATCAAGCTCAACCTTGAAATCGAAAAGCTCGAAAAGTTCATGGGCGGCATCACAGAAATGAAGAAGCAGCCTGCAGCAATGTTTATAGTTGACCCCCGCAAGGAAAAGATTGCAGTTCTCGAAGCAAAGAAGCTCGGTATTCCGATCGTTGCTATCGTTGACACAAACTGTGATCCCGATGAAGTTGATTATGTAATCCCCGGCAACGATGACGCTATCCGTGCTGTTAAGCTTATTGCTGGCGCAATGGCAGACGCAGTTATCGAAGGCAGACAGGGTGAACAGACTGCTCCCGCAGCAGAAACATCAGAGGAGGAATAATAACATGGCAGCATTTACAGCTAAAGACGTTCAGGCTCTCAGAGAAAAGACAAACGTTGG
>JAZQKN010000157.1:0-2395 GCA_045542175.1 Acutalibacteraceae bacterium
AAAGGAGAAACGTATGACACAAATCATTTCATTTTTGCTATCCGTTGTGTTTGCAATTGATATGTTTTTCGTTGGATTATTCCCTGAAAAACAACTTGTTATCACGCAAACGGAAACCGAAACCGAATACTATATAGACGGCAAAAGCGATAAGTTGCGTTTCGGTGTTGTTGGTGAAGGTAATCTGTTTGAGCCAGATGAGGAAATCAAGGTTATAATTGAGTGCCTTGATGAATCCCTTGACGGCACAAGAGCAAAAATTTCCGTTATGAGTGAGCAGACAGGCTTTAATAAGCGAGGATATGTTAATTTGAATTTCGATGTGCCGTATAACGCATTCACTTTTTCGTCCAATAAAAACGGCATTTTTACTGTTTCACTCAAGCTTCCTGATGCAACAGTGTACAGTTTCAACATCGGTATTCTTCCGAAAAATACACAGGCAAATGACAGCTTTTACTACGGAATTCAGCCGTATATAAACCGTGCATACACTTGGGGTCATGGTTTTCAGCTTCCGAATTATACTGCAGATGAATCAGTAGGGAAAATCCTTGATGTAGCTGAATATCTCGGTGTAAATCTTGTTCGTGAGGACAGTATTGGTTGGGGTGCAATGCAGAGCGAGGCTTACGGCGACGCGAATTTCTCCGTGCAGGATTACCTTGTCGGCAAGGTCAACGAGCGCAATATGAAATACAACTGGTTACTTGGGTTCAATGCAGGAAAATGGTCTGCCGCAGAGAAATACAAAGAAAATTACGATGAATCAATCGGTTGGACTTACCCTCCCGATGAAAATGTATGGTCAGATTTCATAAGAAAGGTTGCCGCACATTATGCCGACAATACTGACATTCTGTGGGAAATCTGGAACGAGCCGAACTGGTATTTCTTCGCAGGCACTCCCGAAGAATATTTTTCGCTTCTTGAAAAAACCGCTACAATAATCAAAGCCGAAAATCAGTCTGCCTATGTTTATTCGGGCGGACTTGCTGTTGCAGAAAAAGAAAGTAACCTTGTTTTCTATCAGAAATCAGCAGAGCTGATGAATAAAAATCTGCTCGATAATTACGGTTATCACAACCACGACGGACTCGATAATTACTATAATTATATGGGCAAAATGTTATCGCTTACAAAATCTGCAGAACTTTCAAATGGCGGTTTCAACAGCGAAAGCGGAGTAGGAGGTGCAGATGCGGCTACAATCGCCTGCAAGGCACTTTACACCCGTTCAACAGGAGCAAGCGGATTTGTTTCGTTCGCATTCAGAAAAACCGTTACACCTGAAAACGATATAAATAACTTTGCATTTTTCAACGAGTATCTCCAACCTACCGAAGCTGTGATTTCCTACGCAACCGTTATCCGTTTTCTCGGCAATGCAGAGTTTGTGAAGAATATTTCGGATGAAAAGAATCTTGTGATTGATGAATACGCTGATAACGAAAAGAAAATCGAAGTATATTATAGTATTGGAAATAAAACTAAAATCGACGCACCCGAAGGCGATTATAAAGCCTTTGATATGTACGGCAATGAAATACAAATCGGCAGGAAGCTGACTGTCAGCAATACACCGATATATATTGTTTATTGATGTTAGAGCGATTTTTATGACAAATTCCAATTTGCATAGCAGTTAGAGAAACTTGAAATTAAGGGATGATTGAAATGATAATTTTGATTACGGGAGCATCGCATACGGGTAAAACGTTACTCGCACAAAAGCTGCTCGAAAAATATAAATATCCGTATTTATCAATCGACCATCTTAAAATGGGGTTAATCCGCAGCGGAAATACGGAGCTTACTCCTATAAGTGACGATAAGGATTTGACCGCATACTTATGGCCCGTTGTCCGTGAAATGATTAAAACCGCCATTGAAAACAAGCAAAACTTAATCGTTGAGGGATGCTATATTCCTTTTGATTGGCAAACAGATTTTGATGCTGAATATCTCAAAAGCATCAGATATTATTGCCTTGTAATGAGCGAGGAATATATTAAAAATCATTTTTCAGACATAAAAAAATATGCAAACGCAATTGAATCCCGTTTGGATGATGAAGCGTGCACAATGGAAAGTGTGTTGGCAGATAATGCCGAGGTTTTGAGACTTGCGCAAACATATAAAACAAACTACGTTCTTATCGATGACAAATATGAAATCAATATTGAATTAGAAAAGAGATAATAAACGGTGATTGATCTGTCCACATGACATTAATATAAATTTTTTTACAAAACCCTATTGTCTTTTTGCAAAAACGGGTATATAATACATACGAAATAAATACAGGGGAGCTTGTGTTTGCAGGCTGAGAGGAAGTAATCAAACTTCGACCCTATAACCTGATGCGGATAATGCCGCCGTAGGAAGTCATACA
>JAZQKN010000158.1:0-4190 GCA_045542175.1 Acutalibacteraceae bacterium
GCCGATTGTCTTTCGCTTGCAATTTGTAAAAGAGATATGAGAAGAGTTGTCGGCAGACGTTTTTTAAACAATAAAAATAATGATATTTTTTGGATAGTCGGTATTGTCGGAAAAAGCCTTGGCGAAGATGAAAATTTCAAAGACAAAGCAGGCGATATACTGTATATAGCTAAAATTGATGATGTTAAGAATTATTCCGATTACTTCGGAAATACCGAAGATAAAAGAAGCGATAAGATCTATATCCCTTGCGATAACGGAAACAGAGAGCATAACAGTGTGCGGTTTGTCCATAACGGAAGCGAAATCCATTCAGATGAGTATCTGCAAGACAGGGATTGGGACGAAGCACATAAAAGCAAAAATGAAAAATACGTTTTAATCTCTAATCATTATTGTTTCCTTGATAAAACCGATTCAGAAAAAATCAAAGGTATAATCGGAAACCGTCTGGCAAAAGGAGTCGGTCACAAGGTGGCGGAATGCTCTGATGATGTTACGGCGGTTCTTGAAGAAATTTTAAAGCACAAGCAACACGGCAAATTAAATTTGCCCGAAAGTTTAAGAAACAATGAAACCTCAAAAAGAGGATGCGGAAAGGACAAAGGAATATGAAAATAATTTTATCAAGAAAAGGTTTTGATAGTGGTTGCGGCGGATGTCCGAGTCCGATTTTACCTGACGGCACTCTTTTATCAATGCCGATTCCGTCCAAAGATAAGAGTCTTCTTTATTCCGATATTTCACATAGCGGCATAACCTACGATAAAATATGGAGTGATCTTTCCTCAAAATCATATGAAAGCCACAAAAAAGACGGATACGATGGCTGTCACCTTGACCCTGACATAAGAGCAGATTTGAGAAATAATCCTGTTCAGGAATGGAAGCCTGCTTTCGGTCAATGTAGCACTGCTGCAAGGCACCTTGATAATCAAGAAGTAGGTAAGGACGATGTTTTTCTCTTCTTTGGTTGGTTCAAACAAACAGAATTTGTTGACGGAAAGTTCAGATATGTTAAAAATGCACCTGATTTACATATTATTTACGGATATATGCAGATTGGTGATATTTTGAAAGAGAAACAAATCCCTGAATACAGTTGGCATCCTCATAGCTTTAAGCAAAATGACTATATTGATAACAGACTATATGTTCCGACAGAAAAACTGATTATCGACGGAACAGAATATGATTTGCCGGGTTTTGGCGTTTTTAATTGTCAGAAAAAATATATTCTGACAAAAAACGGTTTTAGCCGTCGCATCTGGAATGTTCCCGATTGGTTCAGAAATGTAAAAATCAGCTATCATTCTGAAAAAAGCTTCAAAGAAACAGGCTTTTCAAGTGCCTGCAGAGGTCAGGAATTTGTTATCAGCAAAAACGAGAACAACGCCTTTTGGCTTAAAGAATTAATTGTAGAATGAAATAACGGTGAATTATGAAAAAAGATTATAACATTTTACGCTTTTATGAACCGCACAAATTGTTTTTTGATGTGGCATTGAGGGAAATCAAGGCAGGCTGTAAGCAATCGCATTGGATGTGGTATATTTTTCCGCAGTTAAAATCATTGGGTTACAGCCACAATGCGATTTTCTACGGACTTGAAAATACCGAAGAAGCAAGAGAATTCTATAATGACGCTTATCTCGGCGAGAATCTCAGAGAAATCTGCCGTGCTCTTCTCGAGTGTAAATCAAACGATGCCCTTGAGGTTCTCGGATATCCCGATAATCTCAAACTTTGTTCAAGTATGACTTTGTTTTATATCGCAACAGAGGATAAGCTTTTTGCAGATGTACTTAAAAAGTTTTACGGTGGTAAACAAGACGAATTAACATTGAATCAAATAAGATAAAAATATTAACATCTCCCTAAAACAACCCACGCCTCCTGTTACAATGTATTTACAAAGTAACGGGAGGTGATTTTTTTGAACAGATGGAAGGTTGTTTGCCAGATTAACAACGTGCATTCCGAGCCGATTGTTTCCGCAACAGGTGCAAACGAAGCTGAAAAGCTTGTCAGAAGCATGTATGCAGGGCAGACTGTCAGAATAATGTATATCGTCAAAGTCTGATATGCACCGAAAAAAGACCATCTCTTTTGGTATTCTTACCTCAAGAGATGGTTATTATTTTAGGAAGGTGATATCTGTGTCAGCAATCAATTATTCAAAAGAATTTACAACTCTCTGCCGCGATAAATCAAAAAAAGAATACAAAATCAGCGATATTCAAGGTATGCACGAAAGAACAGAGACTGAAATATGCAATGCGGTTTGTGAAAAAAGTTATTTGCTTTTCCTTGCAGCACACGAGGTTATAGATTACTGCAAAAGCAAAGGAATTCCGTACGGTTGCGGCTTTTCTTCAAAATTTTATTTGCTTGCTTATTATCTCGGAATAACAGAAATCAATCCTCTGCCTGTTCATTATAAATGTGTTTGCGGTAATTTTGAATTGGTAAACAGCGAAGAATATCCCGACGGCTTTGATTTGCCTGATAAAGAATGCCCGTTTTGCAATAAAAAGATGCAAGGCGACGGTCACAACCTGACCGAAATTGAAGATGACGTTCATTCTGTTGATATTCCTGTCAAATCAGAATTCAGAGATGAGATTATTACTCACCTCAAAGAAAAATTTAAAGACCTGAAAATTGAAAATCTGAAATATGTTGACCAGGATAACATTACCCATAGACTCAGATATTCGCTGTCTGTTATTCCCCAAAATCACAAACTGCCTGATGACTGCTTTACCGAAGACGTTCCGTTCGGAATTCTTGTTTTAAGCGATTATCAACCGCTTGCAGACTTTTCCTTACTGTCGAATACAACTGATACGGATTTACCGTCAATAAAATTTAATAATCCACGGATATACAACTCATTTTATCATTATGAAGAAGATGTTCTTGACAATAATTCTCCTGTAATAGAAATCATAAAATTACCGCAGGATTTTTATATGATTGAAAAAGCAACTTGTTTTTCTGAATTTGTATGCCGTTTGGGATTAACAAAAATCTTGCCGGAGTTTTCTTATAAATCTTATGATAATTTTATGCGTTGGCTTAACGAACACGATTCCGGTTTTTATTGTGTAAAAGAAAACGTAAAAGAAATACCGTATTGTATTGAGAAATTGATTGAATATTTGCATAATATTGATCTCAACAGTGACGAAATTAAAAGAATAATTAAACCGATAAATCCATATAAAACAAGAGCATCGGATTTACTGCCTTCGTATATAGAAACGCGTTACTGGGATGAATGGCATATTGAGTTGATTGACAACAACCGCTTTCTGCAAAACAAACATAATCTGATTGCTGAAGCAATGGAAATTTACAGAACGCAGTATTTTGCCGAAAAATATCCATTGCAATTTTTTAAATGTAAAATAAATGAGATGAAAAAGTCATAAAAAAAACAGCCTGCAACGGTTTTGTTGCAGGCATTTTTCATTTCTTATACAGTACTCTTGCTGACGGGACAAGCTTTGATGCGGGGTCGGTGTGGGTTGCCTGATCATCAAAGAATATGTTGGCATTGAATGCTTTGAGAACTTCGCTTTTCTTAACTCCGCCAAGGAAAAACACCTCGTCGATGCGAACATTCCACGCGCGCAGAGTGCGGATAACTCTTTCGTGTGCGGGAGCATTTCTTGCGGTAACAAGTGCTGTGCGTATGGGCGATTCGTCCTTCGGGAACTGTTTCTGAATAAGCGAAAGTGTTTTGAGAAGCTTGGCAAAAGGCCCTTCGGGAAGCGGATTCTGTGCATTTTCCTGTTCGTGCCTTGCAAAAGCTTCAAGACCTTCTGCCTGAAAAATTCTTTCAGATTCATCGGAGAAAATAACTGCATCTCCGTCAAATGCAATTCTGATTTGCGGTATCTCATCATCGGGGTTAAACGGCAGATTTGAGTTGTCGCAGATTATGCCCGATGCAATGTTTGCGTTGATTGCCTCCTGAACGTCGCTCTCGTTTGCCGAAAGGAACAAATCTGTTTTGAATGCACCGAGATAGGGTGAGATTGAAGCACCGCCGACAAGTGCCGCGCGGCTGATATCAAGACCGTAATGTTCAATGGAATTGAAAATCCTCAGGCTTGTGTCGGAGCTGTTTTTGGACATAATGATAATCTCGGTCAGATACCTGCCGTCGGCGTTGAGCTTTT
>JAZQKN010000159.1:0-27837 GCA_045542175.1 Acutalibacteraceae bacterium
GAAAGAACTCCCGTTCTTGAAACGGAACGGTTGTTTTTAAGACCCTTAACCCCCGAAGATGCCGAAACGGCATTTTTGTGGCACAGTGATCCGAGAGTTAACAAGTTTATGTCATATCCTCTTTACACCGATATTAGCCAGACTGTTCGATGGATTACTGAAATAGTCCCCGTTGAAGAAGATTTCCATTGGGGAATTGTATTGAAAGAAGGCAATATTCTTATTGGAAGTATCAGTATCGGTCCGATGGGAAATGATGACGGAGCCTGGGGTTTCGGCTATAACATAAGATATGAATATTGGAACAAGGGTTATACAACCGAAGCCACAAAACGAATTATCAAGTATTCTCACGAGGTTCACGGTGTAAAAGATTTCACAGCAAGTCATGCTGTTGATAATCCTGCATCAGGCAGAGTTATGGAAAAATGTGGCTTGAAGTTTGAAAGCTATGGCGAACATTCCAAGCGTGACGGCTCTGTGACTTATAAAGTTAAAAATTACAGAATGCATATTGATTGAGGTGCAATAATGTGAAAATAGAAAACATTGATAACGGCAATGCTTTTGATTTTGGTAAAACCTCTGCCGAATACGCAAAGTACAGAGATATTTATCCAAAAGAGTTATATAACAAGCTTTATGAAATCGGTATAGGTCAAAATGGTTGTTCATGGCTTGATATCGGCACGGGAACAGGTGTTTTACCTCTTAATCTGTACTCCTACGGAGCAGACATAAAAGCAATAGATATTTCTGAAAGTCAGATTGCTGCCGCAAAAATTCTTGCAACTGAAAAAGGTGCTGATAATATTGAGTTTTCTGTGTCACCTGCAGAAGAAACACCATTTGAAAACAACAGTTTTGACTTCATTACGGCGGCACAGTGTTTCTGGTATTTTGTCCGTGAGAAGATTATCAAAGAAATAAAACGCTTGTTAAAAACGAATGGCATTTTTGTGAAGATTTATATGAGCTACACTCTCGATGATGAGATAGCCAAGAAGTCCCACGAGCTTGTTAAGAAAATAAACACAAACTGGACTCCCGGCGCATCAGGGTCAAAGGACATGTATAATCATCCTTTTGAAAACGGTCAGCTTGATATTTTCGAGTGCAAACTCCCGTTTGCCCGTGAAAGCTGGCACGGCAGAATGCTCGCCTGCAGAGGAACAAAAGCTTCAATGGATAAAGAAACTTTGTATAAATGGGAAAAAGCACACTTGGAATTGCTTTCACAGTATCCGGAAGAGTTTGAAATCAATCACAAAATCTATATAGCAACATACAAAATATAAAAATAAACCGCAATAGAGTCTCAACAGATTCTTCATTGCGGTTTTTATCGTTTTATGTTGTAATTCTGCACAATTACACGTTGGTTCATTTGTATAAAACAGAGAAAGTCTGAAAAAGCAAAAATTTTTCCGTAACATTATGCGATTTTCCTCATTTATATATATAAATTCATTTCTGTATTATGAATGAGGAAGGTGTTTTTATGGGTTCTTTAGTATGCAGTGCGGCAGAAAAGGAAGCAACCAAAGCTAAGCTGATTGAATTTATGGAGCAAAATGATATTGAATATAATCTGCTCGAGTGTTGCGGCTGTGACAGATTTTGTTTTGATTTCAGCGGTGAAGAAAACGCTTGCAAAAAATATTGTTGTAACTCAGGAATCATTGTGCCAACAAGCAATAAAGATGTTTGCAGGATTTATCCGCACGAGATTCTTTACATAGCAATTGAAGACAGAAAATCAGTTCTGTATCTGACAGACAGAAAAATAGAAACAAATTACCGCCTTGACCATTGGAAAGGTATTCTCGACCTCAAGATTTTCTCCCAACCGCATCACAGTTTTATTGTTAATCTCAATTATGTCGATGAGGTTACAAGAGAGTGGGTAAAGGTAAAATACAAGGATGAAGAATATCCGGTTTATATATCTTCGCGCAAAATCGGTGCATTTAAAAAAGCGTTCTTAAATTTTAATAAAAAGTAATTTTAAAACATCGCTACAGTCAGTTATGACTGAGGCGATGTTTGATTTTTATATATAATCCACTAAACAAACGGAAAAACTTTATATCTCATAATGATAGATGTTTTGATAGTAGTAGAGTTTTATCAATGCGTTTTTGTTGTAAATCTAAACGTTTTTGTATGAGATGTTGAAAAGCACAAAAACTCAAATATAAAATATTGCTATAGCATTATTATTTTGAAAAGTTTCAATCAAGATGAAAGAAGGAGATTCCAATGGGTTCGTTATGATCATCAAATCTATTTATCAATTTAGGAGGAATTTGGAATGAATTGTAAAAGTATTTTATCTGTTTTTTTGATTTTTATTTTGACTTTTGTAATGTGTTCAACTGCTTTTGCGGCTGACGATATTCCTGATGGCTATACACCTATTTACACTGCAGAAGAGTTAAACAACATCCGAAATAATCTTTCGGGTAAATATATTCTTATGAATGATATTGATTTGTCGGCATACGAAAATTGGAATCCGATAGGTACAAATTCAGCACCATTTATAGGTGCATTTGACGGAAACGACTTTTCAATAAAGAATTTATCGTTAAAATATGATATCAATTCAGACGAAACAAACAATTTAGGCTTTTTCGGATTTGTAAAAACAGCAACAATATTAAAATTGAAAATCAACAATCTAACGGTCAATATCAATTATCCATACAATTCTACTTTTTTTGTAGGCGGAGCTGTTGCATATTGTTTTGATAGCGAGATTAGCTCATGTGAAGTGACAGGGAATATTTCTATCTTGTCCGGCGGCAACATCTATGCAGGCGGTATAGCTGGGTATATTGGTGATGAGAATAAAAGTACTGTAATAAAAAATTGTGTTTCACAAGTTGATATGCAAATCATTGGTGAAAACAACAGTATTTGGGAACCCGAAGTTTCGCAATATACTTATGTAGGTGGAATTGTCGGAAGTGCATCTCAAGCAGAAAAAATATATAAATGTTCCAATAACGGTAACATATCAGTTAACTCAATAAATATCGGCATAGTTGGAAGTATTGTCGGTAATGCTGAAGATGTAGAAATATCTAAATGCAAAAACACCGGGAACATTACAGCATTAGGAACATGCGTTACTAACGAAACTCCTATAAATATTTCCTTATGGAACAGGATTCTTTTGCTTTTTAGCTCAATTTGGAACTATTTCGCGGAGCTGTTCAAATAAAAACATGGAGGATGTAACGAATGAAATGTTTTATAAAACTCACATCATTATTTGTTGTTATTAGTATTGTCATAGGTTCATTTTCAGTTTTCAGCTTTGCTTCAAATGATGAAAACTCGTTGTCTTCAAACGAATTTTTAGAAATGGCAGGCAAGTTGGTTAGTGACTATGATATACCGTTTTATCTTCCGGAGTCGACAGAAGAGATCGTATTCGAAGAGAGCAATAGATTGATAGTAAAAACTGTTACAAATGAAAATTTAACTGATGACAGAAATGCCATTGCAAAAGTTGAGGGTTGGAACTCAATGCATATTCTTCAGTACGCATCGGAACAAGATGCAAAAGAAGCTCTTGAATTCTTTTCCAATCAAGCTTTAGTGGAATATGTAGAAGAAGATCAGTATATAGAATTTTTTCCTGGCTCAAATACAAACGGTATATATTCAGAAGAACCCAAGTCTTGGGGGAACAGTGTTGTAAAATCAGATGCTATCAATGAAGCACTGTTAAGAAGTAACATTGAACTTAGCGAAGTAATTGTTGGAGTTTTTGATACTGGAATAAATGTGAAGCATGACTACTTTTCCAATAGTGGCAGAGTTGAAGAAGGTTACAATGTTTTTGACCAAAATACTAACACTACAGATAACCAAGGACACGACTCTCATGTAGCAGGGATTATTCTTAACAACACTTTATCGAATATAAAAGTAAAAATGTACAAACTTAATTCTGATTCATTTATTACCAATACTACTGCTGCATCATTATTTGCTACAGCGATCATTTCGGCAGTAGATGATGGTGTTGATGTTATAAATATGAGTTTATCGCTTAATTTTACTAGCAATTATATTGACGATGCTCTTGACTATGCATATAACAACAATGTTCCTGTTGTTGTTTCGGCTGGAAACGATTATAATGGTGAAGGGTACAGTGTAGATAGTGCATATTTAGCTAGCAAAACAACTGTCATTGCTGTATCTGCAATAGATGAGAATTTAAATCCTATGCGCAAATCTAAAAATGGAAAGGTTTCAACAAATTATGGTGAATGCGTTGATATTGCAGCTCCCGGTGAAGACATAAATAGTGTGAATTTTTTGTTGGGTTTTATGGAAATGTCCGGAACATCAATGGCGGCCCCATTTGTAACCGCAGCGGTAGCAACATTAAAATCAGTAAAGCCAAACATCTCTTGCGAAGAGGTAATCGAATTAGTAAAAACAAAAGCAACAGTTCCTTCTGACTGGAACCCTTTATACGGAGCAGGTATTTTAAATGTCGAAAATATGTTATCAGACATGTTTTCTGCATCTCCTGAAATTGCTTTTGACAGTAATTTCAATGTTAAAATAACATCGATTTCCAATAATGCAACAATATACTATACAACAGATGGTTCTGACCCTATTATAGGATCATCCAAAGTTTATGAAAGTCCCATAGATACATCAAGTGCCGTAAGGATAAAAGCTATTGCTTATGAAGAAGGAAAGATTCCAAGTGCAATTGCTACCTTGAAAATTAAATGGTCCGAAAACATAGATATAAGATATAAAGGGATAAAACCTGTCAACTCATATTACAATATAGTTAAATACAACTGTTCAAACGAAGAAATAGTGTCTTTTGACGGAAAACAGATTAAAGGGGAATCTATAGGAGAGGCAACGGTTACAATATTTTACGAATCCGGACAAAGGGTAACTTACAAAGTAACAGTTGATTTTGCGCCATTTCAATGGTTTCATGAAATAATTTACAAATTATTCGGCGTTCTTTTATGGAGCTTGTAGTTGATAAAGTAAAATAACATTATATCTTTTCATCACATTTAAATCTCAATACACTTATCAAAAAGAAAACTTCATATAAATCTATGTTATTGATTGATAATGATGATACAGATAAGATATACCCTAAAATTTGTTGTCGCACAAAAAAGCCATACAAGCTGATTTTTTATTCAACTTGTATGGCTTCGTTTGTATTATAGTTCAGTTCTTCTTTTGACGTTCTGACATATATGTTCTGTATGCAACGAGGGCGTTGAGGCAAAGATCAATTAAATGCGTGTCCATTTTGTCTATTGGCTTTTCAAGTTCTTCGCTGATAAGTTTATCCAGCTTTTTGACATTCAGTTTAAGAGTTTTGTTATTCAGATATGTTCTTATTACTGCAAGGCAGCGTTTATATTCTTTCAAAATATCACCCCTGATTTTTGTCTATATTTATATATGACGAAAAATTGGGTTTGTCACGCAAAAATTTTAACCGAGCTTGCTTTTTAGCAAACTCGGTTAGTTTTCGTTTTGGGTGTAATAAAGATTAATTATACGCTTTTGATTTTTCTCTGCGTATTTTAATGATTGATAGGCACCGCCCGATTCATTTTTAACGTAAACAACAACCATATTAGAACGGTCAATCATATCTCTGTTTCTTGCCACAATTGCATATTTGAAATTCTGGTCGGCAGATGCTTCGCAGATTTCTATTGAATCGTAATAGTTTTCAAATGATTCGGTGTTGTTTCGGAGTTCAGCGGTTTCGTAAGGGAGAACAAGGGTGAGAAAAACATTTTCATTTCCCATTTCTTTTTTCAGTTTTCGGATAACCGATGCAGCCATCAGGTCAAAATCGCCGTTTCTGCCGACAAGGAACTCGATTTCTCGGTTTTCTTTTTGAATTATAATGCGGAGAAGCTCATAAAGCTTGCTTTCAACGGTCTGACAGTCTTCAATTAATCTGTGACCGAAAAAGCTTACGGTTAGTTTTTCATTCATTTATCTCACCCAAAAGGAGCTTGCCGATGCACGGCAAGTGCATCGGCAAAGTTTGAAGTTTGTTTTGCGTTTGTTAATTCAGCAACAGCTAATGTATACAGAGCTCTTAAGTGTTTTTGATGAGTAATCACATCTTGTGCAGCTTTCAACTGTATATGTTTTTTGAAGGCAGCGGGGGTCTGATGCTGCAGCTTTATGAGTTATTGTAACTGCTGATGAGGTTTCAAGCTTATGGCCGAAAAGGGTACACATAAGCCCGTAGGTTGAAGATTCTTCACAGTCATGGTCTTCTTCACACAGCGCAATAAAGCTGTTGATGTGGTCTTCTGAAACGCCTGCTTCAAAAATATAGTCAACCTCACCTTTTGTGATAACAATCGTAGTTTCCTCTGTTTCTTCAGCCGAAGCAGTAAACGTCATTAATGAAAAAACGGAAGCTATAGTTAAAATAAGTGCCAATATTTTTTTCATATCATTTAATCTCCTTAAGATTTTCGATAACCCTCAAAACTTCTTCTTCCGTGAATGCACTGACAGAATAGCTGCAACCATTATAATCAAACATACCTTGAACAAAATCACCGTTATCAATTATGTAAACGGTGTATTCTCCCGCTTTCTTCATCGGGCGGTCTGCTTTGATTCCTCGCGAAACTGTTTTATTAATATTTATTTGTATGCTGTATGCTGCATCTCCGCAATAGAGAACATAGAATTCTCCAAGCGTGTCTTCAGAATAATAACCAATCTCTGTTATTTTATTATTTTCAGGCAGCCATGTCGGGAAAAGAATTTCTATATTTTCATATTCAGCAAATTCTTCTATGGAAGAAAAGGTTTTTGATTCATCAGGTTTAATCAATTCTATATTGTCAAAATCCTCATGCTCGCCACCCTTCATAACTTCAACAATATATTCTCCGAAGCGATCAAGCAGACTGTCTTCGGCGTTGGTGAAGGATACGGCAGCAATTGAGAAAACGGCAAGCAAAACCGCAAGCACAGCGGCAACAATAATAATTCGCTTTGCCCTTATTCTCTTCTTTATATGTTTGTTAATAGCCGTTACTTTTCCTTTGAACGGTATATCATTAACTCTTTGTTCAATTTCTTCTTTTGTAAGCTTTTGTTTTCCTTCAAGCTCCATGAGAAAATCAACGCATTCTGTTACAAGATCGCTGTCCATTTCTTTATATTGCTTGGATGTTTCAAGCAATATTATTGTCATAAGCTTGTCCTTCAAAGTCTGTTTTGAAGCATTCGCATCACGTTCGTTTCCCACGGATTTGTTCACCTCCTGAATTCAAGTTTTAAAAAACGCAAAACCTCCTTCATATATATATGACAGAAAATGCGTTTTGTCACACAAAAAAATTAAAATATTTTGAAAAAATTTTATAATTTCATAAAAAGAAGTAAAAGTGCCATAAATATGAAGGCTGCTTTCTCTTTTAATTTCAAATTTAGTCTGTATACTCTTGTTCTTACTGCACCTTCAGAAACATTCAAGACTTTTGCCAATTCTTTATATTCCAGATGCTTTGTGTAAAACATTTCAAAAAGCTCAAGCTCTTTTTCGGTTAACGAATCCAAAATGCTTTTCTTCTTTTTCTCAAGTTCTTCCGGAGTTACTTTATTATCTTCTTCCATTTCATAGAGAATATCCGTGCTTGTCTGCGAACCGAACACTGTTCCGTAAATAAGCTCTTTTTCTCTCTTTGCGATAGCCCTGAACTGTTCTTTTATTTTATTGTCAGCAACAGCATAAAGCCATGCTTTTATAAATTCGTCTTCAAGTTCATTATAATTTTCTTGAAAGAAAAGAAAAACCTCCTGGGTAACGTCAGCGGCATCTTCGTGTATTTTCAATCTTGACAGGCAAAGATGATATACATCGTCATAATATAAATCCGCAATTTCTTTTGCTCTTTCAAAATCAATCAACACGCTCACCTCTTTTTAAAACAGATTAAACTAATTTAATTATATCAGTATAAGCAAAATTTGTCAAAGAAGATTGTATTTGTATATTAATAATTAATACTTTTATAAAAGCTAACCTACACAAAGTCTTGTTAACAAACAGTCGATTATTTTTTTATATTGAAAACAGGTAGTTGCTTGCCGTCTGAAATCCATTGTAAAAACCAACAAATATTACCGTCGATTTTTGTTCAAAACATAGAATATCGAAAAAAACTAAAATTTTTGCGTAACATTTCGCTTTTTTTGTCATTTATGTATATAAACATCTGACGAAAAATGTTTTCTATTATTATAATGAATACTTAAATAATACGATGAAGGAAGTGCTTGCGATGGGTTAATATAATGCTCGAAATCAAAAAAATAATTTTAGGAGGACATCAAATGAATATTAAACGCTTTATATCAATCTTTCTCGTTTTTGTTTTGTCTTTGGGAATGAGTTCTGTTGCCATTGCAGAAGGAAACAGTGAAATCCCTGAGGGCTATACACCAATTTATACAGCGGAAGACCTGAACAATATCCGAAACAACCTCTCGGGCAAGTATATTCTTATGAACGATATCGACCTCTCCGTTTACGAAAACTGGGAACCTATCGGTACACAAGAATCACCGTTTACGGGCGAATTGAACGGTAATGGGTTTGTTATCGAAAAAATGGTTGTTACCTCAAACTCTAATTACAACGTTGGTTTGTTTGGATTCACTAAAAAAGCTGTTATTAATAATTTTGCTTTGATAAATTCTCAGATAACACTTAGTTCCAGTGATAAAACTGAATTAAATGCCGGGCTCATAATTGGTCGTATGGGCGAAAGGACTCAGTTAAAAAGCTGTACCGCAAGCGGCAATATGGCTATTAATGGATTTGAAAATATTTGTATTGGCGGTTTGGTTGGTTATTCAGGAAATGCTACAGTTGGCAAATGCTCAAATTACGCTGAAATAAACGTTGTTGCCAATAGTACAACCAAAAAAGTGTATGTTGGCGGATTGATAGGATATAAAAGCGGCATATATAAACAAGTTTATGAGTGTGCTAACTTCGGTAATATATGTTTATGTGAACAAAACGATACTTATCTCGGTTGGTGTTGTGCGGGTGGAATTTGCGGATTAATTTATGCTCATATTTATGACAGCTATAATCGTGGTAATGTTACAACAGAAATAAAAAGTGCTGATTATATTTATATAGGAGGTGTTTCTGGATTATCGACAGTTACAGTCTGTTGCTATAACTCCGGAGAAGTAAATATACCGGAAGATTTCAGCGGTTTTGCAGGTGCACTTACCGGCAATGCAGAGCCGTCCCAGTGGGGCACTCCGGGTTCCGCTGATTTTTCTAGAATGGAAAGATCATATTATTCAAACGATAATATTAATGCTGGATACAGAGATGAAAAAACCTACGAAGAATATGATGGTGAATTCCAATATTATGGTTTTTATAATGTAAAAAGATTAACTGATGAAGAAATGCTTGTGCCGGAATCCTTTATAGACTTTGATTTTGAAACAGTATGGACAATGGAAGAGAACGGATACCCCGTGCTTCAGAATCAGCCTATGATAAACGTAAAAGAAGAGATTTCGCTTGAAGTCGGAGAAACTTTTGACGTTGATTTAACCGATTGCGAATGGTCAATTGAAGATGAAACAATTGCTGCAATTAACGAAAACGGTAAAATTATCGGTCTTTCAGCAGGTGAAACAATTCTGACGGTTGAAATTGAATACGGTTACAGCTATGAATATACCGTTACGGTTTCAGAACCCGAACCGCCTGTCGATGAACCTACAGAACCCAATCCGCCTGTTGAAGAACCTGACGAACCTAACGAAGAATGTTATTTTGTAAAAATCCTTACATATCTTTGGAGCTCTTTTAAATGGGCGATATTTTCAATATTTGATACGATAGCTGATTTGTTCAATTAAATAAAGGAGATATTACAATGAAAAAGCTTTTGTCTGTTCTGCTTGTGTTCACTATGCTTTTTGGGCTTGGCGTGACCGTTACGGCACAGAGTGAAACGGAAATCCCCGAGGGCTATACACCAATTTATACAGCGGAAGACCTGAACAATATCCGCAATAACCTCTCGGGCAAGTATATTCTTATGAACGACATCGACCTCTCGGTTTACGAAAACTGGGAACCGATTGGAACTCAAGAAACTCCGTTTACGGGGGAAATCAACGGCAACGGATTTCTGATTGAAAACTTAACAATAACCTCGTCTGAAGAAACTAATGTTGGCTTACTCGGTTCATCTGATGAAGCGATTCTTGACAAAATATTATTAGTAAACACGCAATTCACTCTCAATGCAAAAGATAAAACATCCGATGAAATAAACGTTGGTGCGGTAGTCGGACGAGCAAGGTACAGTAAGATTTCTAATTGTTCTGTCACAGGTAAAATATCAGTAAACGGTTTTTATTTGAGCGAAATCGGAGGAATTGTCGGTCTAAATGTTTTTTCAGATGTTACCCGTTGCTCAAACTATGCAGACTTATCCGTTGATAATTATATAAACTATGCCATCATTTATATTGGAGGAATAGAGGGAGAATGTTTCAGCGAATCGGATTTGTCAGAATGTTGTAATTTCGGGAATATTACTGTTGGTGAAAATGCAAAAAACGATATTGAACTTTACGCCGGTGGAATATTCGGTGGTTTTTCCGCTGATTTTTCGGTGATCAATTGTTACAACAGAGGAAACATCCACATTAACTGTTTGGACGATTACAGCTATGTAGGTGGTATTGCAGGAATTAGTGTAATAATCGAAAAAAGCTATAGTACAGGCAAAATTATTGTTAACGAAGATTTCGAAGGGTTTTGTGGTAATATTACAGGCAATATTTTATGTTCTCTCTTTGCAACGCCCGGATATACAGACGGTGAAAAATTAGAGGATGTATATTATTTGAACAACGGTATTCATCCGTGTTTTTATGACCGTGTTCCTTATGATGAGGTTTCGCCTCGTTTAGCTATGCAATTATTTTTTGATCTGGTTTCTCTTTCGGAAGAACAAATGAAAGAAAAAGCATCTTTTTCAGAGTTGGACTTTGAGAATATTTGGTCAATGGAAGAAAACGGATATCCCGTTCTTCAGAATCAGCCTATGATAAACGTAAAAGAAGAAATCTCGCTTGAAGTCGGAGAAACTTTTGACGGTGATTTAACCGATTGCGAGTGGTCAATCGAAGATGAAAATATTGTTAATGTTGATGAAAACAATAATATTATAGCTTTGTCGGCAGGCGAAACAGTTGTGACAGTAGAGATTGAATACGGTTACAGCTATGAATATACGGTTACCGTTACGGAACCTGTAACAGACCCCGAACCTAAGCCCGAACCTGAACCGCCAGTTGTTGAACCCAACGAGGATTGCTGTATTATCAAAGTTTTTAAAAAATTGTGTTCTTTCATTCTTTTTCTGTATAAAAGTATTGTTGGATTTTTCAATTTATAATGGGGTGGCAAAATGAAAACAACCAAATTATTAACAGTACTGATATGTTTGTTGATTTGTTTTTCTTCCTTGCCTTTCGAGACTGTAGCCAACGCTAAAACTTCAGAGAAGACTGCCCACGAATTTGTAAACGAATTGTTTGATTTTTCGGCAAGAAATTCCCCGATTACAAGTAGCTCATTGCCCGAACCGTTATGCAGACTAATAGTAAAAACAGAAACCAATGCACCGTTGAACAACACCTTTGGTGCTATAGATGTTCTTGAAGGTTATGACGGTATTCATATTTTACAATACGAAACAGAAGAAGATACTCAAGCTGCGCTTTCGTTATTTAAGAACGAAAATATAGAATATGTAGAAAAAGATTATATTCTGATTTCTTCTGATGATAGTGCAAAAACCTGCTATTGTGAGCATAACGAATCTAACTTGTTGAATTTATGTAAATGTACTGAAGGTTTTGAAGGCTGGTGTGATTGCCATGATAACACATCACCCAATCATCTTTCATATAATTCATCAGTTGTAATGGTTGATGAAGCTTTTGCTTTTCTGTCGTCACAAAATATTGATGTCAAACCGGTCAATGTTGCTGTTATAGATACAGGGCTTGACATTACTCATGAATTATTTGATAGTTCGAGGATAATAATAGACGAAAACTATCAATTCAATTATAGCGGTACTATATATCCTTCTACAGAAGACTACTGCAAACACGGTACTTTTGTTTCAAGTGTAGTATATGACAACACTATGGAAAATGTTAATATCTTACCCTACAGAATTTTTGCTAAGAGTAAGAATATATTAGAATATAGTGTATTCAGTGCTGTTTTGGAAGCTGTAATTGCTTATGATGAAGAATATAATATTGATGTCATCAATATGAGTATCAATGCTTTACCATATCAAACAGAAACACAAAACAACTGGTTAAACAGCTTAATTCAAAAAGCGGTCGAAAATAATATTGTCATTGTAAACAGTGCCGGCAACAAAAAAACCGACACAAGCAACTACATACCATCAAGATTTAAGAATACAATTGTTGTTTCAGCGACCAAACAAGATAATACAGTAGATAAAAGCTATTCTAACAATGGCGAAAATGTTGATGTTGCGGCACCTGGTACAAATATATATGGTGCAATTCCTTACAGTTTAGGAAAGGTGAACGATGAAGGAGACGAAATATATATTAATTATCGCAGAGATAATGGCACTTCGTATGCAGCACCGCTTGTTGCGGCTGCCGTAGCAATGGTAAAATCCGTTAATCCTGACTTAACTCCTGCAGAAATTGAAAGGCTTATTAAAGAAACTGCATACGTTCCTGAAAATTGGGATACCAATTACGGCGAAGGTATAATTAATTTTTATAATATGGCTGTGGCAGCTGTCAGCGAAAAACCTGAAATCAAAATTACCTCTGACGGAAAAATTGAAATTATAGCCCCTGAAGGTTCTGATCCAAAAATATACTATAGTCTTGACGGCTCTGTTCCAACCTTAGAAAATAAATTAGATTATACCGGACCTATCAGTTTTAGCGATTTGAATTCATCAAAAATAATTGCCGTCTGCCATGAAAACGGCAAGCTTATAAGTGAACCTGTTGTTTATAAACTTACACAATATTTCGACCTTACGGTTGAACGTTTCCGAACGGATTGCCCCTTGTCAGGCGGCGAAAATATGAACATTACCTGGCGGTCTTTCGACCCCGACATTGCCAAGGTCGATCAAAACGGTAACATAACCGGGGTGTCAGTCGGCGAAACGCAGGTCTACGCCACGTTTGATTCGGGATTAAGAATCACCTACGTTGTAACCGTTGAGCCGCCCTGGTGGCAACAGCTGATCCACTTACTGTTCTTTGGATTTATCTGGTACAGAATTTGATAATATAACACAAAACACTCATAAGCTCTCCTGCATAAATCAGGAGAGCTTTTAATGTTTTATCAATAAATAAATATGTTCGAAAAGTTGGCTATGAAATCCCTGATACATAAGGGGTCGAAAGTGCGGTAATCGAGGGGTACGTATAGTTTGACCTGTAACCCCAATTTTGCGGTTACTTTTCCTACACAACAAATTTTTTAGTTGCAAAAACTAAGAAATAAAGAACTCTTTCGTCACAGTTAAAAATTTGCCAAATAGAGCTTCTGAAACCGTTGTATATCAACGGTCTCAGAGTGCGGTAATTGAGGGGTGCGTATAGTTTGACCTGTAACCACGATTTTGCGGTTCTATTGTTCCAATGTCTATTTTCAAGATGTAGGAATCGGGATAATTGCAAATTTGCAAAAATTTGACAAGGTTTCAAAAAATGATTATAATATAATTAAATAAGAAATTATCTAAGCGAGAACAAAGACATTCTCTCGGTCGAATGGTCGAGGGGTTCAATACGGCGGGAAAGGAGATTTTAGCAACAGCCAACAAAGCTTCGCCGTTGAATTCCAAATGCAACGTCGAGCTGCCGCAGTCGGTAATCGACTCATTCGCAATGTTTCTTGTGCCGGAGATACGAAAGTATTATGAATCCGAAGAAGGCAAAAAAGCGTTTGAAAAATGGCAGCAAGAAAATGGGTAAGACACTAAGTCTATGGTGACATAGCAACACATAAATAAAAGAGAGCCAAGGCTTTAAACCTTGACTCTCTTTTCTGTTTTGCATCAGACCGGAACCCTTACGGCGAAACCGCCTTTGAAAAAACAAGTGTTCATCCAATGCCCGTTTGGTGGACGTTAACGGACTTGAACCGCTGACCCTTCGCACGTCAAGCGAATGCTCTACCAGCTGAGCTAAACGTCCGCACCTGCACCATTATGAGGTGCAGGTGTTATTATATAAGAATCATTGCTCCGTGTCAAGAGTTATTTTTGTGTGCGTCTGATTGTCTGCAGAATTTCATCCGCCGCCTGTGCCGCTTCGGTAAAAGAATTGTTTTTCCAATACGCTGTAGCTACGGTCACAAGAAGCACGGCAACCGAAGCTGCTTTTTCAGCCGTTTCATTACCAAAGCTCATTACGTCAACGTCAAATATCTGCATTGCGGCGTTAACAACCGCAATAACAAGCACAAAAAGCCTTGCCCAAGTTGACGGTTTAACTCTTTTCAAGCATTCAAAAGTCTTTTTAACTGTATTCATATCTTGCCTCCTCGTGACGGACTCTTTCTTCCAGATTTTCAATTTTTATCTCGTTTGCTGTCATTCGCTCAACAAGGTTATTGTGTTTATTAACCTTTTCTTCAAGCTGTTGAATGCGGAAATTTGTAAGCTTTTGAGAAGCCAGAATTCCTCCTATACAACCCATTGCCGAGCCGAGAAACGAAAAAAATACGTCCCAGTCCATTTACATCCTCCCCACATACTTCGGATTAAGCGAAATCCAGCCTCTGCCATCGGCAAGCCTGCCCCACGCCTGTGCCGCATCCGTTTCCGAAATTTCGTGTGTTTCACCCTTTTTGACGTAGCCGACAGACCTGAATCCCGAGCCAGCACCTGAACGGATATTAAGGCTCTTTGCATTCACCGTAACGCTGAGCCCTGCTTTTTTAACGCTCAATGCTCTTTCAATCGCTCTGCCGATAGCCTCGCCGCATTTTTTCTGACCGTCTGCAGTTTTAACCTTGGCAAGGTCGGAAACGTTATCGATAAACACAGTTTCAACCAGAATAGCCGTCGGTTTTGTGTCACGGATAATCGCAAAATAATCCTTTCCGTTTTCACCGAGACGCACCTTTGGTCCTCTGTTGACAACCGAGAGAGTTTTTTCGATTTCATTGCATATTTCTTCCGAAACTTTAAGACCCGTGGGCGAATCGTGGTAATAATAAACCTCAACGCCTTTGCCTCCGCCCGCATTGAGGTGAATTTCGGCAACAAAATCGTAATCAGCCGCGTTGACCTTTTTTATCCTGTCGGTAAGATATAAATCACCGTAATAATTCATCAGAGAGCAACCGAGATAATCCGCAGCATACTTCGCAATTTCTTTTGCGACTCTGAATTCCTGAATTTTTCCGTCGCTGCTGAGTGCGCCGCTGTCATAGTCACCCGTTTTTGATTTACCGTGACCGACTATGATGCAAACCTTTTTATTCATTTCACACCCCCTCTGCAATCATTCTTCTGATTTCTTCACCGTGATACGGCACAATAGTTGCTTTGCCGTCATCATTAAGATAATAGCAGTAGAGTAAATCCGCTCTGGCTTCAAACGATTTTTCAAGGAAGTTTTCATCAAAATACATTAAGTTGCAATCATTCCACACTGCAAAAAGCACCTTTTCACACTCATAGTTGAGAACTGCCAATGAATAATCAAGCAGCATTTGGCTTCCAGCCGCACTGTCAGCTGCTGTAAAACATCTGACCTTGAGGTTATTTCCGAAAAGCGACAGAACAACTTGAAGTGTAATTCTGTAACCGTTTAAGTTTTGATAGCTAAGCATCATATTACCCGATTCGTCAGCAATAACTTCCGAAGAATACTTATAGGTAACGGCACCGAGTCTGTTTTCACCTGCAACGGGAATTTCGGTAATACCTATCGGTCTTTCCTCAAGTAATTTAACCTTATCTTCGAGCTCGTCAATTCTGCCGTAAAGAGGCAAATTACTGTCCATCATATCGTCATCGCCCATAATGGAAGCCATTAATTCAATTGAAGCAACCGATGATTTTCTGACAATTTCTCCGTCTTCAATTTTCTTATGTGCTTCAAGCTGAATTCTCAGTCTGCCCGTACAAGTCAGCTGGGCGGTGAGCGGGCAATAAATCACCCCGTTATCAATATATGCGGGTCTGTCCTCTGACGTACTGATAACGTTTGAAGCAATTTTACCTTTAAAACGGTAGTTATCAAAATTAAGTATGTAATAATCATACCCTTGTGCAAAAGGTCCTGTGTCAATTTCGAGCAGCTGTGCATTATGCTCGCCCGCGTAACCGTCAGTCATGCTTACGGTAAGCTTTCTGTTGGCATCGATAATAGCCGTTATTCTTTCACTCATGCCGCAATTCCTCCCCAACTTACAGGATTGTTTTCTTCGTAATAATGCTTAAGATACTTTGCAGTAGCAACAGTTTCTCGGTATTCTCTGTAAAGCGAGTTAAGCTCGCTTTTGAGAACGTAAGCTTCATTTGAACAGATACGGTTTTTAAGAGAGTTGAGCTGTTTTCTTTTGTTTTCAATCCTCTCCTTAACAAGCGCAGCAGCTTTTTCATATTCAACGCCTAGCTGATAAAGCGATTTTTCTCTCATAATCAATCTCCTTTCAAAATAAAATCCGTTGTCACATTAAAAAATTCGCTCAAAGCGATTATTTCACGGGAATCCGCCAAAGTTTTTCCGTTTTCAAAAGCAAAAATCCTTGAGGGTGAAATCCCGATTACCTTGCCCAGTGCTTCACGTGAAAGATTCATACTCTGTCGTAATCTGCGGATTCTGTCACAGATTTCGCCGCCCGAAGCTTTCCGTGCCGCCGCAATAACCCTTGCCCTGCCGAGAGCCAAAGGTATTACAGTTTCATTATTCAAATCTCTTTGATACTTGACCGCATAGCCGAGAACCCGCTGAAGCTTGCCCTGAGCTCTTTTCAGCGTGGAGTTCACCGCCGCAGGGCTGATTCCCCTGAGAGCGGCAATTTCAGAAACAGAGAGCGATTCAAACCAATAATCCGTCACCGTATTTTTTTCACTTTCGCTCAGTTCCTTTTCAATCGCCTCCTCAAGCAGAAGCGACATATCCACGTCACGCTTTCTCCACGCATATTCGGCAGGAGTTTCACACTCGGTACACACTCTGCCGCAGCAGATTGCCTGAGCCGCCTTCATCTCCTGTTCATCGGGAAAAGTAAAGAGATTTTCTTCTTCATTTTGTCTTTTGTTCAACTTAACACCTCGCTTTTTAATAGTGACGCTATTGATTATAGTGAACGTTTGTTCGTTTGTCAAGAGTATTTTTATTATTTTTCATTTTTCTCTTGACATTTTTAATAGTTTCGCTCATAATGTGCTTATGAAATATTTAACGTATTAATGCTTTGCCGTGAATTATCTTTCGGCAAAGCGGCATACTGCACTTGTGCGGAGGGATAAAAATGAATATAATTCGGGAACTGCGAAAGCAAAAAGGTCTTTCGCAAAGCGAGCTTGCCGCTCTTTGCTCTGTTCATCAAACGGCGGTGAGCCAATGGGAAAAAGGCAGAACTTCGCCCGACAGCGAAAGCCTTAAAATTCTTGCTTCCGTCCTCGGTGTTTCGGTGGGTCATCTTATCGGCGGTGAGGATATAGGCGGCAACGTTCTTATTCCCGTTCTCGGTTTTGTCAGGGCAGGCATTCCTATGGAGGCTGTGGAAGACATTTTGGATTATGAAGAAATAAGTGCCGATATGGCATCAAGGGGCGAATACTTCGGTCTTAAAATAAAAGGAGACAGTATGTATCCCCTCTTTCAGGCGGGAGATACGGTTATAATTCGCCGTCAGCCTGATGCTGATAGCGGCGAAATTGCGGTTGTGCTTGTCAACGGCAACGATGCCACTGTAAAAAAGCTAATAAAAAAAGACACAAGCATTGTGCTTGTGTCCGAAAACTCCGCTTATGAACCTATGATATTTTCAAAGGATGAAATTGAAAATCTGCCCGTAACCATCGTAGGCAAGGTTGTTGAGCTGAGAAGAAAGTTTTAAACAAAAAGGCTTGTGAATTAATTCACAAGCCTTTTTTATTATCCTAACATATTAAGGGCCGCCGAAAGCTGGCTGTCCTGCTCAAGAGTGAGCAAAGCGGGGTCGGTATCTTCGCCCGAAATCAGCGTAACCTCCGTTGTTGGATCAACGCCAACTTCGTTATAAACCGATTTTTCTCCGCCTTTGGGCTCAATCAAAGCAACGGTAAGCAATACCGCTCCGCCGTCTTCAAGAGCAAAAAGCTCCTGCATCGTACCTACACCCGCAGTTTTTGTACCAACAAGCTGTGCCTGGCTGATATCTCTTAAATCACAGGCAAAGAGCTCTGCGGGTCCCGTTGTGTAGCTGTTTATGAGCACTACCATAGGTTTATTAACGCTGTTATTTTCAGCAGTATATATTTTATCCTTATATATCTCGCCTTTTTTATCCTTGGCAACCGCAATATTGCCCGAAATCGCGGGTGAAATAACGTCAATTACCTGTGCGGCATAGTCAATTGTGCCTTCGCTTGTATTTCTCACGTCAAAAACAAAGCTTGTTGCTCCGTTTCCGAGAAGATTATCGATTGCCGCTTTGAAATCCTCTGCGGTGTTCTTATAAAATCCCGTAATTCTGATATAACCGACGTTTCCGTAAACTCTGCTTATAACGCTGGGAATTTCAAAACCGAGAAGCGGCTCAACAGTTTTTGTTTCGCCGTTTCGTTCATATTCAACCTGTACGGACGAAAGAAGACTGCCGTAAAGATTTTTGGTAAGCGATGCATAATTCTTACGTGTTACGGTAACGTTCTGAATTGCAGTGATAACGTCCATCGCCTTGAGTCCCGCACTTTCAGCGGGCGAATTCTCATAGACGTGAGTGATAACAAGCTTACTGTTTTTATAATCGTAAACCGTTTCAACGCCTATTCCCGTAAGACCGCTTTCAAGCTTTTCCTTATATGCGGAATGCTCTTCTGCATCAAGGTAACGGCTATTGGCATCACCGAGACCGTTTATATAACCCTCGGCAAGAGAAGCGTTGAGCTGATTCTGATCCTTAACCGTTCCGTAAAAATTATTTGTGATAATCTGGTTGATTTCATCAACGGAATCATACATCTGCGAACGCTGAGAAATATTGCTGATAATTCCGTTATAGATATTTTGGGAAATAACCATAGTAACGGCAAAAGTTGCCGCTATGGATACTAAAATCAAAGAAATGCAGATACCCAATGAAATCTTTTTATTCATGAGTAAGCTCCTTCCGATTTATAAAGCCGGCAAAAACGCCGGCTTTGATTTAAGTTATCTTAGGGCTGTGAAACGTAGTTAAGAGGCTGAACACGGCTTACCGTTCCGTCCTTTGACTTAACTCTTACTTCAAAGTGGAGGTGAGGGCCGGTTGTATTACCTGTATCTCCGATATAACCGATTTTTTCACCCTTCTGAACAACGTCACCCTTCTTAACCGTAAGACGGTCTGCGTGAGCATAGAGTGTCTGTGTACCGTCACCGTGGTCGATAACGCAGTAGTTACCGAAACCGTAGTTCCAGTTATCATCATTATATGCAATGATAACCTCGCCGCCCTGTGCGGCACGGAAAGGCGAACCTTTTGTTGTAACGTCGGTTCTTACAATATCAATGCCCCAATGCTTACCGCCGCTGGGATAAGTGGGATAACCTGCGGTCATTCTTGTTGAACCGGGAACAGGCCAGAGCATATCACCGTCATTGTTATATTCTTCGTCTGGAACGTCGCCCTGTGATGAACCGTGTTCTTTAATATATGCGTCAATCTGAGCTTCAACCAATTCACGCTCTTTCTTCTGACGCTCAATTTCCTTCTTGTAAGCCTCACTGTCCTTGTCAAGTTCAGTAAGGATTTCCTGTACTTCTTCCTGTTTCTTCGTTGCTTCTTTCTTTTTCTCTGCCTGAATGCTCATACTGTCTGCATAGTCAGTCTGACGCTCGGAAAGAGTTGCTTTCTGTTCAACAAGCTTTGCCTCTTTTTCTTCGAGTTCAGCCTTCTGTGCGATAAGCTGTTTTTCAAGAGATTCAAGAGAAGCAACTTTGGTTGTGAGCTCTTCAATAAGCTTATTGTCTTTCTCCGAAACCCTTGTCACGATTTCTTTTCGTGTAAGGAAAGAAGCAATGTCTTCTGACGAGAAAAGAATCTCAAGATTTGAGCCTTCGCCCGCCATATAGTTCTCTCTTATTCTGGCAAGAAGCTGTTCCTTTGTATCTGCCATAAGCTTCCTTGCTTCCGCAATCTCAATTTCGATTTCGGCAACCTGTTTGTTTATCAGTACAATTTCAGCATCAATAATTTTAATGCTTTCGGTAAGAGAATTTATATCACCCTCAAGGGCTGAAAGTCTTTCATCAAGAATATCAATCTGTGCCTGAATACCGTCAAGCTCTCCGTTAATATCGTCAAGCTTTTCTTCATTTGTTTTGATGTCACCTTCAACCTCATCAAGAGCTTCCTGATTCTGCTGAATTTCCTGCTCGATCTGGTTATATTCGTTACGGAGCTCGTCCAGTGATTTTTCGGCAAAAGCCGTAAACACGGGAATTGAACCGATTACACACGCAAGCGAAAGTACAAGGCAAAGGATAATTCTGAGTTTTTTGTTTAAATTAGTCTTCAAGCTCAACAAACTTCCTTTCCTTAAGATACTTTCTCATTGAAACAGCCGAACCGAATACACCGGTAAACATGCCGATAACAACAAACGCAAGCAAAAGCCAGAATGCGTAATCAAGGAAATTAACCTGAGGTGCATTGCCAAAGGTTGAAAGCATGGTTGTGAATGAGCCGAGAGCAAGCTCGTTGACTCCCCACACGGCAAGAGTTGCCAGCACGCCGGCAATAAGTCCGATAATCATACCTTCCACCATAAAGGGCCAGCGAATGAAAGAATTGGTGGCACCAACGCTCTTCATAATGCTGATTTCAAGGCGTCTGCTGAACATTGTTACCTTGATTGTGTTTGAAATGATAAACAAAGAAACAATAAGCAGAAGCACGATTATACCGATACTGATGTATGAAACGGAATCGCGAAGACCCGTAAGCTGTCTTGCAAGGGAGCTGTTTTCTCTGACTCTTGAAATGTTGTGAACTTTTTTAATCTGCTCAACAACGCTTTCAAACTGCGTCATATCCGAAACCGTAACTTTATATGCATTAGGCAACGGATTTTCGTCAAGGTCTGTGAGATAAGTTTTTACGCTGTCGTCAAACTTTTCAAGTTCCTGCTTATATGCAACGTCCTTATCAATGAATTCAACGCTTGAAATGTTTGCAAGCTTTTCTATGTCTCTGCCTACCCTTTCGGTATCTGTTTGGCCCGCTGTATCGCTGACGTAAGCCATAATAACGTTTTCAGCTTCAATGCCCGAAATAAACGATTCAATGTTAACAAGAATCATAAAGGCAATACCTATAAGCATCAGGCAGCTGAAAAGAACGGTTACCGAGGCAATTGACATAAGCTTATTTACTTTAAGGTTTCTTAAACCTTCTTTAGTTAAGTAGCTGAGATTTCCCATTATTCCTCGCCTCCGTTCACAGTCACTTCTTCAATGTGCTCAACGGGAATCTCATCAAAGGATTCCGCTGTTTTTTCAGGCTCGGAATATACGCTGTAATCCTCATCGGGAGGAACAACGTATTCGTTTGAGATTTCGCTTGCCGCGTTGATATGTGACGTTGCGGCCTCTCTGATAAGAGTTCCGCCGTCGGAAACGATGTTACCCTTTTCAAGAATAATAACACGCTTATCAAAGCAGCGAACAAGGCTATGTTCGTGAGTTACCATAATAACGGTTGTGCCCGCCTCGTTAAGACGCATAAGCATATCAACGATTTCGTAACTCATCTGGGGGTCAACGTTACCCGTAGGCTCGTCGGCAATGATGATTTCAGCATTGTTTGCAAGCGCTCTTGCAAGAGCAACTCTCTGCTGTTCGCCGCCCGAAAGCTCTCTGGGAAGGCATCTTGCCTTTTCGCTAAGACCCATAAGGCTCAGAACGTAAGGCACTCTTCTGCCGATTTTCTTTTCGCTTGTTCCGATAACACGCATTGCAAATGCAACGTTATCAAAAACAGTCATATTGGGAATAAGCCTGAAATCCTGGAAAACAATACCAAGACGGCGGCGGAAATAAGGAATATCCTTATTTTTAATTGTATTAAGTACGGTATCTCCAACGGTAATTGTTCCGCTTGAAGGAACCTCTTCTCTCATCATAAGCTTGAGGAAGGTACTTTTACCTGCACCGGACGAACCGACAACGAATACGAATTCGCCTTTTTCGATTTTTATATTTATATCACTGAGTGCTGCGGTACCGTTATCGTATTTTTTAGATACATTTTTAAACTCTATCACAGTATCAATCCTTAAATTTCAATTTAGGCGCACCTGTTGCACGCTTTCGGGTTCCGAAACCCGTCCCTCTGAAAGTGAAAACAAATCCACAAATTTTCACTCTGTAATCCCCATTTTACCCGATTAATATTTAACGGGCTTTGCGTCAAGATATTTCTTAACCATAAGTGCTACTTTGAACACGATTGCATCGTCAAACTCACGAAGATCAAGACCTGTAAGCTTTTTAATCTTCTCAAGTCTGTAAACAAGCGTATTTCTGTGAACAAAGAGCTTTCTTGAAGTTTCGGAAACGTTGAGGTTGTTTTCGAAGAACTTCTGAATTGTGAAAAGTGTTTCGTGGTCAAGGCTTTCGATTGAGCCCTTCTTGAACACTTCTCTGAGGAACATATCGCAAAGAGTTGTGGGAAGCTGATAAATAAGTCTTGCGATACCGAGATTATCGTAGCTTATGATATTCTTTTCGGTATCGAATACCTTGCCTACTTCAAGAGCAATCTGAGCTTCCTTGTATGAACGTGCAAGCTCCTTGATGCCCTCGATTGTTGTGCCGATACCTACAAGCACGTGAGTATAAAGCTCGGTGCTGAGAGAATCGGAAATTGAGCGAGCAAGCTTCTCAAGGTCTTTTGATTCAATGTTGCTGCGAACTTCCTTAACGATTGCGATGTCGTGTTCATTAATATTAATAACAAAATCCTTATTCTTATCGGGGAAAAGATTCTGAACGGCATCGAATACCGCTGCATCGTTGTGGTCAGTAATTCTTATGAGCAGAACAACTCTTGTTGCTTCGGAATTGAAACGAAGCTCTCTTGATTTAAGATAAATATCACCGGGAAGAATATTATCGAGGATAACGTTCTTGATGAAGTTGCCTCTGTCGAACTTCTCTTCGTAATACTGTTTGAGATTTTCGAGTGAAACACAGCAAACAGACGCAAATCTGCCTGCAAGCTCATCAACACCTTCAACAAATACCGCATATTCGGTCTGAATGTGTGAACCGAAATTGCAGAAGGTGTTTCCGTTGATGTAATGAATTTCGTTATCGGCAAAAACGTCGGCAGCAGTTGAAATAACTTCACCGATTTTGCTCAGTTCACTGCAGGCAATAATGGTGCCTGTTTCATCAATTACACCGAGTGTTCTGCCTACCGCATCTCTCATCTGATGCACAAGGCCCTGAAAAATTCTGTTGGACATATTTATTACCCCTCATCTGATATGTTTTTTGACTTCTGTTAATTTAGACAAAATGACCATCGGGACATATACATTTTACACAATAACAAACCGTTTTGCAATAGAAATATGCAGTTTTTTTCAGTATTTTTTTGAATTTATTGTGAATTTTTATCATTATTTATGGATTTTTAACAAAAAAGCTACACAATCAGCACATAAATCAAGGTTTGGGCAGAAAAATCAACCAAGCATTCCCGCTTGGAAAATATTAACAATGAAGTGGATTTTTATTTGTGAAAATTGCACTTTATTTTGCCGAATGCTAAAACTATTCCAACAGCAAAGGTAAAAATGCAAAAATACGTTTTGTGCAAATTACCACTGACTTTTTGCACAAATCAATTTAAATTTTTTGTTGCTTTTGCTTAATTATTAAGTAACGTTCAGAGGTATAATAAAATGAGTAGTAACAGACATTTTCTTTTGTGATTTGATATTTTCAAAAAAATTATAAAAATTTTAATATTTTTGTAACAAAGGTCTTTTCAAACGAGAAAATTAATGTTATAATTCTTTGGAATGATTAATATAAATGTTACTTTACACTGTTTAGATATATATTAAAACCACGAAGAAAGAGGGAGCGTATTGGAGAAGTTTATCATTGACGGCGGCACAGCCCTCAAAGGCGAAGTTGAAATCAGCGGCGCCAAAAACGCAGCGCTTGCAATTATCCCCGCTGCAATTCTTTCCCAGGATGTATGCGTAATCGAAAATCTTCCCCTGTCCATCAGCGACGTTAACTATATGATGAAAATCCTTTCACATCTCGGTGCAAAGGTAAGAGTAATAAACAAGCACTCAATCGAAATAGATTCACGCAGTGTTAACTCATACGTTATTTCTCACGATATGACAAAGCATCTGCGCGCTTCATACTATTTCATCGGCGCCCTTCTCGGCAGATACGGCAGAGCAAAGGTTGCCATGCCCGGCGGATGCTATCTCGGTGCAAGACCCATCGACCAGCATATCAAGGGCTTTGAGCTTCTCGGCGCCGAGGTTTCAATTGAAGAAAACGCAATTGTTGACGCAAAAGCGGAAAACCTTACCGGCTCACCCGTTTATCTCGACGTTGTTTCTGTAGGTGCAACGGTAAACGTACTTCTTGCGGCAGTTAAAGCAAGCGGGTTGACCGTTATTGAAAACGCAGCAAAAGAGCCTCACATCGTTGACCTTGCAAACTTCCTCAACTCAATGGGAGCTGACGTAAGAGGCGCGGGCACAGACGTTATCAAGGTAAGAGGCGTTGAAAAGATGCACGGCTGCACCTATTCAATCATCCCTGACCAGATAGAAGCTGGCACATATATGGTTGCCGCAGCGGCAACTCACGGCGACGTTTTAATCAAAAACGTAATCCCCAAGCATCTCGAATCAATCTCAACAAAGCTCATCGAATGCGGTGCTCAGGTTGAAGAGTTCGACGATGCAGTAAGAGTTTCACTCGATAAAAGACCCGGCAAGTGTAACATCAAAACAATGCCCCACCCCGGTTTCCCGACCGATATGCAGCCCCAGATGGCAGTACTTCTTGCTCTTGCCGACGGTACAAGCCTTATTTCCGAAAGCATCTGGTCAAACCGTTTCCGCTATGCGGAGCAGCTTAACAGAATGGGTGCTTCAATCAAGGTTGACGGACAGCTTGCGGTTGTACAAGGTGTTGAGCAGTTAAAAGGTGCTCCCGTAAAAGCTGATGACCTTCGTGCGGGTGCGGCTATGATTATTGCAGGTCTTGCCGCAACGGGCACAACCGAAATCGAAGACATTCTTCATATCGACAGAGGCTATGAAGACGTTGTTGAAAAATTCAGAGGTCTCGGCGCAAACATCAAGAGAGCATATTTTCCTGACCCCTCGGCTCTTGTAAACGTAGGCTAAACAAAATATAATGTATATTATAAGAACGGGTCGTTTCCGGGTGAAACGGCCCGTTTATTGAAAGGTAAATTTATGGCAAAATTCTGTTCGCTTTATTCATCAAGCAGCGGCAACTGCACGTATATCGGCTCCTCTCACGGCGGTATTCTCGTTGACGTGGGAGTCAGCGCCAAACGCACGGAATGTGCCCTCAACGGAATCGGTGTTGACCCGTCAACAATCGAAGCTATTTTCGTAACTCACGAACATTCCGACCATATAAAAGGCATCAAAATCTTTGCCGCACGCTACGGAATCAAGGTTTATTCCTCCGCGGGTACACTTGCAGGTATGGAAGAGCAGGATGCGCTTACTCCGAAAATTCAGGCAATGGTTATGCCAGAGTCAGGCATTGAGGCGGCGGGTATTTTTATAAGACCCTTCCGCACCCCTCACGACAGCCGTGAAAGCACGGGATTTTCAATGGTTACGCCCGACGGAAAAAGGATTTCGGTTGCAACTGACATAGGCGAAATCACCGATACGGTAATGAACGCAATCCACGGCAGCGACCTTGTTTTACTTGAATCAAACCACGACGTAGGTATGCTTCAGAACGGCCCGTATCCGTTCTTTCTCAAGCAAAGAATCCTCTCCGACCACGGTCATCTTTCGAATGAAAACTGTGCAAAAACCGCAGTAAAACTCGTTCAGTCGGGCACAACAAGATTCGTTCTCGGACACTTGAGCAAAGAGAATAACATACCCTCTCTCGCATACGAAACCACCCGCGCGGCAATGACGATGGCGGGAGCTCAGGAAGGCGTTGATTATCTGCTTTCCGTTGCGGGAGATTTGAATCCCGTTATCGCTTTATAGGAAGGTTTTATTATGATAAACATAAACGTTATCTGCGTGGGCAAACTTAAAGAAGATTACCTTCGTATGGCTTGCTCCGAATATCAGAAAAGGCTCGGTGCATTCTGCAAACTGACCGTCACGGAGCTCACTCCCGCAAAGCTTCCCGATAATCCGAATGAGACGCAGATCAGCGCCGCACTCAACGACGAAGCCGAAAGAATTCTTGCAAAAATCAGTGTTAACGATGCCGTTTTTGCTATGTGTATAGAGGGTAAAGCGCTTTCATCCGAGGCACTTTCAGCAAAGATTGACGAGCTTGCGGTCAGCGGTTTTTCAACCGTCTGTTTCATCATCGGCGGCTCTCACGGACTTGCTCCGCAGGTTAAACAAAGAGCAAAAATCCGCCTTTCAATGAGCCCGATGACCTTCCCTCATCAGCTTGCAAGGGTTATGCTTCTTGAACAAATTTACCGAAGCTTTATGATTTCAAGCGGAGGCAAATATCACAAGTAAAAATCTTTTTTCTTATTCAGAATTATTTTGCACCCGTTTTTTGTGAGAATTGCACCGATTCGGGTCATCTTTTTGTGAATTTTGTTTAGATTACCAATTTTTAAATTTCCGTCAAAAAAGTATTGCATAATTCATTAAAAATGTATAAAATAGTTATGGTCAAATTAAAATAAAATTTTTTGGAGGTAATTCCCATGGCAGTAAAAGTTGCAATTAACGGCTTCGGCCGCATCGGTCGTCTTGCTTTCCGTCAGATGTTTGGCGCAGAAGGCTACGAAATCGTTGCTATCAACGATCTTACAAACCCCAAGATGCTCGCTCATCTTCTCAAGTATGACTCAGCTCAGGGCAGATACGCTCTTGCTGACACAGTAGTTGCAGGCGAAGACAGCATCACAGTTGACGGTAAAGAAATCAAAATCTATGCTAAGGCTAACGCTGCAGAACTCCCCTGGGGTGAAATCGGCGTTGACGTAGTTCTTGAATGCACAGGTTTCTATTGCTCAAAGGATAAGAGCATGGCTCACATCACAGCAGGCGCTAAGAAGGTAGTTATTTCTGCTCCCGCAGGCAACGACCTTCCCACAATCGTTTACAGCGTTAACGAAGGCACTCTTACAGCTGAAGACAACATCATTTCAGCTGCATCATGCACAACAAACTGCCTTGCTCCCATGGCAAAGGCTCTCAATGATTATGCTCCCATCCAGAGCGGTATCATGACAACAGTTCACGCTTACACAGG
>JAZQKN010000160.1:0-3122 GCA_045542175.1 Acutalibacteraceae bacterium
GTTGAAGAGCGTCTTCAAGATATCATTGTCAAAGAGTTTTATGACGATAATAAGCTGACCGCTGTTCTTTGGTATGGAAAAACAAATTTTAATGGAACTATACTTAATCAACAAACCAAAGGAATACGTATAAGAAAAGGAAATGTTCTTGTCGGCGATAATACAACATTGAATAAACATTTCAAAGAAGAACGTTTTAATGGTTGGTTGATTGGTGAGTTGTTTGTTTTGGATGTTGATATTATTCCGAATTCGCGAAGAGATGAGTTTGAACAGAACCAAGCATATTCCAAACTAATTAGCCAGATACAAGAGTGGGCTAACGATGTTTCAAGGGAAATAAGAAAAGCTTCTTTTCAAAGAAGTCTAAATGAGTCTGCTCGTAAAATTGTTGAATCTGAAGATGTAAATGGTCTTATGATTGAAGAAACAGATTTTTGCGATGAATTCTCTTTAATGGAAGCTGAAGAATCATTTGAAATTGCACAAGAGGATTATTTTGGCAAACTAGCGCTTCTTTTAGGCACCAAGCAAAAACAAACTCAATATGCCGCATTAAACATTAACCCGAAGTTCACTAATGAACAAAGAGGTACACTGGCAAGAGTATTTGATGTTTTAAGAAGTTCTTACTCAACAAATAAATCATCAGAAATAATCGAGAATATTGTAAAAAACTTTTAAAACCAAGAACTTTGCACCGCATATTAACACAAATTTTATACTTATAATACTTCTGTTTGTTTTCTCTGCCAACTCTTTAAACTGTACTGCACCGTCGAAGGTGCGGGTGACACAGGTTAGAACTATATCAGATTTTTTGAGTATCCATTTATTACGGTAGTTTATGGTTAAGCGTTTGGAAGGGTTTCAATGTCTTGGGGGAGGATTGAATGCTCGTCGGGAGTGTTGTTTTTGTCGAGTATACCGATGAAAAACTAATTTTTTATAATGACAATGAATATTGCTAACACATACAAAACGAAGCGATTACAGCAAAATTAGGAGAAAACAATGGATAAAAACGACAAAAAAATAGTTTGCGCTGAGCCTGATGACTATTTCCCAAAAGAGATTAGACACAAATATAGATTAGGCGAATTCGGCGAAGGCAAAGAAAATTTTTATGTTAATTCACACATTAACAACATAAGCTTTCCAAAAACAATAGAGCAACTTGAAGAATTTATTTATGAGCACGGCTGCTATAATGTTGAGGATATTATAAATGAAGCGGCTGAAGGTTATACAATATGGACGGTCCCTCGAAGCAGTGTTGTTGGCGACATTGTCCTGTATTTTCACGCTAAAACGGCAATTCAATGGATCAGAAAATTAGAAACCGAAACAAAAACATTGGACACCAATACACACGATGTACCGTTGTTGTTGGATTGGCTAAAAAGAGCTCGTAACCTGTATTCCTCATATGGCGGAAAAATTTTTGCAATAGGTAGAATTGCAAGCCGCCCGGAAACGGAAAAAGATTATTGCAATCCATATCATTGGTCAGGACGTATATATGCAGATATAAAAGATTTATATCTGTTAGAAACCCCGATAGATATTTCTGAATTCAATTCATTTATCATGGTATCAAGACAAAGTGCAATTACTCCACTACCTTCAAGAGAGTTTGAACAGTTAAAGAGAATTATTGTTTCAAAGAACACCGATGCTCCGCATTACTTTACAAGCAGCAAAATTGGTGATTATAATTTATCAAAGATAAATAAAAACAACTTTTTGGAAATAACACGTTCATATCGAAAAAGATTCCCGTTGGAAATAAGCTTTCGGTCTTATTATGTAGATTATTTTTTGAAGGTTTTATCGGGAAATAAAGTTTATCGTGAGTGTCAATGCTATACAGCTCAAACACCACTTGCAAGAGTTGACAACATTTTCGAATTTGACGACAAAAAATTCTTGTTAGAAGTCAAACTTAATATTGAGCTGGAAAGTGATTTGATTTCTCAATTAAATCAATATATAAAAGCAGATTACATACACTTGTCAAATGATTCAAAGGACCTCATTAAGAGTTTTGAGAGGTCCTTTATGTTTGTAATTGATGTGTATTCAGTCTACAAATACACAGTTGCCGACAAAAAACTTATAAAAATATTCGATTTAGATGACATTAAAGATAAAACTGACATTATTATTAAAATGAAAGATTCTATGTTATGATTAAAGAACTAATTCACGACCCGATTTTGCTTGCGAGGAAGTCGGAGGTCGCAACAAAAGAAGATTTGCAGGTGGCACAAGATTTGCTGGATACTCTAACCGCCCACAAAGACGGCTGTGTCGGTATGGCGGCGAATATGATCGGTGTGCAAAAACGCATTATTGCTTTTGATAATGACGGAACATATATGGTTATGTTTAACCCCGAAATCATAAAGAAATCGGGACCCTACGAGACAGAAGAAGGCTGTCTTTCTCTGCTCGGTGCCCCCCGAAAATGTAAGCGTTATCAGACTATAAAAGTGCAGTGGCAGACCGCTGAATTCCAGACACGCATCAAAACTTTTATGGGTTTTCCTGCGCAGATTATTCAGCACGAAGTTGACCATTGCGATGGGGTATTAATATGATAGCTTATACATACAAAGAACACGGAAAGTTTGAGCTTACGGATAAGCCGAAGCCTGAGATAATTGACAGCCGTGATGCGGTTGTGAGAGTAACTCTTTCAAGCATCTGCTCAAGCGATCTGCACATCAAACATGGCTCTGTACCTCGTGCGGTGCCGGGCATTACAGTCGGTCACGAGATGGTTGGTATTGTTGAAACCGTCGGTGCTGACGTTAAGAATGTCAAAGTCGGTGACAGAGTTACTGTCAACGTTGAAACCTTCTGCGGAGAGTGTTTCTTCCGCAAGAAGGGATTTGTAAACAACTGTACCGATAAAAACGGCGGTTGGGCTCTCGGATGCAGAATCGACGGCGGACAGACAGAGTTTGTCCGTGTGCCTTACGCGGATATGGGTCTCAACAAAACTCCCGATACCGTTACCGATGAGCAGGCTTTGTTTGTCGGTGATGTGCTTGCAACAGGATTCTGGGCAACACGAATTTCGGAGATTACACCCGATGATACCGTGCTGATTATCG
>JAZQKN010000161.1:0-38036 GCA_045542175.1 Acutalibacteraceae bacterium
TTGGGATAGAAAGGCACATTCATCAACTTGGTTTCTTCTTCAAGATTTTCAATATAAGCGTCGGTCTGCTGCGCATAGTCGCCGTCGGGGTCAACGCATGAAAACCAGTTGTAATTTGTAACGGAATCAAATCCGAGATAATCATAAAGCTCATAAACGGTCATGCCTTTGCAGTCGTCACCGTCATTAAGCCAGTTATATGTATGTCCTTTCCAGTTTACAGCCTGAAAATGGAGACCCTTGAAGCCTGCTTCAACGGTTTTTCTTCGGAATTCTTCAAGACCTTTTTTGCATTCCTGAGTTGTGCCGAATGTACGGATGAAGTTGTCAACATCAAAAACCATGTAGACGGGGCATCCGTCAATCATATAATAATTTTCACGCTTGAAATATTTTTCGATTGTTCTGTCGCATATCTCCGAAAAAATTTCGGGAGTAACAACGCCGCTCCAGATAACGGTTGAAAGGTCTGTGTCGGAATTCCTCTTATCCCAGAGATGAGTTGCATTGTGATTTGCCCACATGAGCATGAACTTCATCTGAGTGTTGTTGCGGGCTTTAAGGAATCCGTCATTAAGACAGTTTTCCAGGAAAGGTCTGTTATCATACCAATACCAGTCATAAATAAAAACATTGACGCCGTAAGAAACAGCGCAGTTAATCTGCATTTCCATAACCCTGCTGTCAGCTTCGTTAACATATCCCCAGGTGGGAATACGGGGCCAACGGCAACCTTCATAGCCTCTGTTGGTCATTGCTTTAACAGTCTGCCATTCACCATAGCCCTCGGGCCAGAAAATACGGGTTCTCGGCTCGTCACCTGTGTAAGACGGCCATATAAAGGCGGCAATATCATAATTTCTCATATCATTACCTCACAAACGCAGTCAGCCTGATTTTTTAATTCACATTGCTTTGCAGAATTGTCATTTTGATTATATCATAATCTTATTTGCCATTTCAATAAAATGCAGCTAAATTTGAAAGATTAAATTATTTTTCATATAAAAACAAAAATAAATAATTAACTCCGGGGTATTTAACAATACTGTAAGTTTCTACGAGTTAGAGGAAGCTGTATAAGTTGGGATTGCGGTTCATCACTCGTTGCAGTGTACGGGGTGGACATTATAACGAAAATCGTATAAATCAACGGTTATGTATTGTATAACGATGGTTGTATAGGGTTTCGGAAACAGCCGAAGAAAACAACACAAAAAAGCGTTGCAGGGTGGGTGAAATATGCCACGGATGCAACGCTTTATTTTTAGAAGTTTTGATATGTAAGGGTTTGAGATAGCTGAATAAGAACCCCTCACGCATTGCGTTCGGGAACCTTGTTGCTTCGCAATAACAATACCGCAGTCGACACTATTGTATCAACTGCGGTATCTTTTCTGGCGGAGAGTTAGGGATTCGAACCCTAGGTGAGTTTCCCCACACAGCATTTCGAGTGCTGCACCTTCGACCACTCGGACAACTCTCCGTGTTTATCAACTTTGATATTTTAGCAGATTAAGTTTGCTTTGTCAATCGGTTTTTATAAAAGGAGCAATATTATCGCTTTATAAAAAACATAAACGCTCTGCTTCTGCAGAGCGTTTTATTTTAATCTTCAAAAAGGGGAGTTGAGAAATATCTCTCTGCGGTGTCGGGTAAAACCGTAATAACCGTTTTGCCTTTGCCGAGCTTCTTTGCAAGCTTCATTGCGGCGGCAACGTTTGTGCCGCTTGAGATACCGCAAAGGATACCTTCTTTCAACGCAAGGGTTTTTGCTGTGCTGAGAGCTTCCTCGTCTTTGATAATACAGATATCGCTGTAAATTTCTGTGTTGAGTATCGCAGGAATAAGTCCGTCGCCGATGCCCATCTGGAGATGAGTGCCGATTGAACCGCCCGAAAGAATTGCGGCGTCTTCAGGCTCTACTGCCCAGATTTCAATATCGGGATTAGCTTTCTTGAGTGTTTCGCCGATACCCGTAATTGTTCCGCCCGTGCCGATGCCTGAGCAGAAGCCGTGAATGGGCTTGCCGACCTGTTCAAGAATTTCAATGCCTGTGCAGTTACGCTGAACTTCTACGTTTGCAGGGTTTTCAAACTGCTGAGGAACAAAAATGTTTTCGTTTTCTGCTTTCATTTCAAGAGCAAGTTCAAGGCAATCGCTGATACATTTACCGATGTCACCTGCATCGTGAACAAGTTTTACCTGTGCGCCGTAATGCTTAACGAGCTTTCTTCTCTCTTCGCTTACGGAGTCAGGCATAATGATTACTGTTTTATAACCTTTTACCGCACCTACAAGGGCAAGTCCGATTCCCTGGTTGCCGCTGGTGGGTTCAACGATGATTGTGTTTTCATTGATAAGTCCTTGCTTTTCCGCGGCAAGGAGCATATTGTATGCAGTTCTTGTTTTGATTGAGCCGCCGACGTTGAGTCCCTCAAACTTCACAAGGATTTCAGCACTGTCTGGATCTGTCATTCGGTTAAGCCTGATTATGGGAGTTGAGCCGATGGCTTCCAGAATATTGTTATGAATCATCTGTTTCACTCTCTTTATATTTTTTATACCATTATATGTAAATCTAACTTTAAAAGTTTATCATATCGTGAAGCATTTTTCAATTGAAGATATACACAATATTTTTCGGCTGCGGTTAAGATTTTTATTAGCAGTTGACTATAACAGGGTTTGAGGTTATAATCTAAAAGACGTAATTGAAACGGAACGGAGAGGACTGTTATGAAAAAAATAACTGCGTTTTTAATTGCCGCAATTATGCTTTTGACGTTTGCAGGCTGTAAAGACGGTGAAAATACAACTAAGAATCCTGTCGGAGGAACAGTTGGCGGCATAGGCGATAACGCAATGCTTGTAAACAATATGACTGTTTCAAAAGAGCAGTTCAGCTATTACTATACAAGCTCATATAATTATTACGCTCAGCTTGAAAAAAACTATAATCAGCAGGGCATTTCAATCGGCTTTGATCTGAAAAAAGCTCCTGACGAAGTGAACAGCGGTCAGACGGATGACAGCGGCAAGGAACTCACCTGGAGCGACATTATTACCAAGCAAGCCAAGGCTTCAGCAAAGAATAATTTTGCGTTCTATGCGGAGGCGACCTCGTCGGGATATACTCTTACATCGGAGGACAAAGAGAGAATCAATCAGGCTCTTGAATCCATTGATAATTATGCCGCGGCGGCAAAGATATCAACCGATGAGTATATTGATACTTACATTGCCAAGGGTCTTGACAGAGACGGCGTTAAAAAGCTTCTTGAAATTGAAACGGTGGCAATGGCTTACGAAGAGGTTTTCAGAGAAAAGGTTTATGCGGGTGTTACGGATGACCGCATTGAAGAAAGATACAGACAAAATCCCGTTAAATACAGCCACGCAGACATAAGATGTTTCCGAATCGCCATTCCCGAAACTGAGCAGGAGGAGGGCGAATCTGACAGAGAATTTGAAGAAAGATATAATGAAACCGTAGGTCCCGTTGTTGAAGCGGCAAACGAAATTGCGGATTCTGTAACAAGCCTTTCTGATTTTGAGGATGCGATCGAAAAGCACGAAGACGGAGAAGCGACTTCTCACGAAGGTATATTATATGAAACTGCAAAAACAACGTTTTCGCAGGATATAGCAGATTGGATTTTTGATTCTGCACGTGCCGAGGGTGACGTTAAAGTTTTTGAAGAGGCAACATCGGTTTTCGTGATTTATATTGAAAAACCTCTTTATTCGGGAATGAGCACCGACGTGCGCCACTGTCTTATCGCTTTTGATGCAGAGGACTCAGACAATCCCACAGAAGAAGAAAAACAGGAAGCTTACGATATTGCGAACGGTTTGCTTGCCGAGCTTAAAGAAAACGGCATTACCGAAGAAAAGTTCATCGATATGGCAAAAGAAAACAGTGATGACAACGCTACGGCATTCAACGGCGGACTTTTCGAAAACATTACAATTGACACAGGTTATATTGATAAGTTTGAAAAATGGGCGCTTGATCCTGAAAGAAAAGTCGGGGATTGCGAGATAATCGAAACCCAGTACGGATATCATATTGTTTATTTCGTTGAGAATAACGGCGAAGACTGGAGAGAAATCGTACGTGGTGAGCTTGAAGCCGAAGCTTATGACGAAGCCGCAAATGCTCTGGTAGGCGATGGCGGAAAATATCAGATAATCGTAAACGATGCGATAATTAACGAAGCGGCAAAGGAATTCTGCGACGGGATAAGAAACAAGACGATAAATTATGCATATTAAAAAACAACCCTCCCGCTCATATCGGGAGGGTTGTTTTGATGTGGAATTTTCATAAAGCAAAAAGCCTCCCGAAAGGGAGGCTTCAGTTATTTAATTAGTCTTTCTTTGTCTTAACTGCGATTGCTGCGCCGCCTGCAAGAGCAAGGATAGCAAGAGCAGGAACTACGATGCCGCTGCCTGTGTTGGGGATATCATCGTCAACGGGAACTTTTTCTGTTGTGCCGTTTTCGTTGGGATCGTTGATGTTGTTTGTGCTGCCTTCGGGAAGAGTTACAACTTCTTCTGTTGTCTTTTCTTCAGCAGTTGTCTTTTCTGCTTCAGCAGTTGTTTTTTCTTCAGCAGTTGTCTTTTCTGCTTCTGTTGTGATTTCGGGGTCAGTGGGAACGGGATCTGTTGCCTTTGCTTCTGTTGTTGCTTCAGCGGCAGTTGTTGCTTCATCAGCAAAACCGGTTACGCAGAGAGCTGAAAATGAAACAGCTGCAAATACAAGTGCGAGCATTAATGCAAGAATCTTTTTCATTGTAAAAACCATCCTTCTAAAAATTTGCCTTTTGGCTGATACTATATCTTGTAGATATTCTATAATATAGAGTGCTTTTTGTCAAGCATAATGTTATTTTCAAAATGTGAATTTTATTTGAATTCAGAGAAAAAATAAAAATACCCTTATTCTGAAAGGAGAAAATATAATGCCGATGAGTTTTTCAAACGACAAAAGCAAGCTCCGTACCTTTTCAAAAAAGTCTGTAACCGCAGGATACGAACAGGATAACGATATTCGTTCAGACGTTCTGGGCAGCTACACGGGTGTGCCTGAAGACGAAGAATTTGACGTCCCCGTTCAGGATGCCGACGACCTTTAAGGTTTGGCGGGAGTGTGTTTCGGCGGAGTTGCTGTGCCTGCCGCTCCGCCGAAGCCACCTATCTGTCCCCCCGCTGCGCATTCTTTCCCCAAAGAATGCGGCGGTTTATGAGAATTCCGCAGTTTCTTAAGTCAGCGTTCCATCCATCCGAATTCACTGATATGATGCGGAAATTCAGTTGAGTTCAATGCTTGAGATTTTGCTTTCCGTGTTAATGGAGAAAGCCGATATTTTATCGCCCGAAACAACGTAAAGAGTATCACCGATACATGTTCCTCTGACGGTGTTACTTTCCGAAAGTTCGGGGCCGTTGTTGAAATATCCGATGGGTTTTATGCTGCCGCCCGAAAAATCAAACAGGGCATAAGCACAGCCTTTTTTGTCTTTGCTTACTACGGGTAAGCCGAAAATCTTTTTGTCCCCGATAACCATAACCGACTTACTGTCCGTCGGTATTTCGGAATCTGAAATGTTACCAAGGTTATAGTCAATGCTGTTTGCAAGACCGTCTGGATTATTAAGGTTAAGAAGCGAAAGAATAAGACCGTTGCTTTCCTGAGAGCTTATTCTGAAGAAAACACCGTCTTCCGCTTTGTAGAAAGTGCTTGCAAGACCTTCTGTTGAAACGGTTGCTTTTTCTGTGGGCTTTGACGGGTCGGAAAGGTCAATGATTACTGTTGCTTCTGCTTCTTCACCTGAAGTTACATAGCAGGTTTTTCCAAGATAAAGCACGTTTTTGATTTTCTGATTACTTAAAAATCCGTTAAGACTGCCTATAAGCTGCATTTTCTTATCAAGAACGTAGAGGCTTGTTGATTTGGAATCAGTTGCCGCTACGATTATGCAACCGCTTTCGGGGTCGATTGAAGGTGCGTCACTCAGATTGCCGTTTACTGCATATGAGCCTGCAAAACTTGTACTTTCTTCAGAAATATCAAAACGGTAGATCTCGGAAAGCTTTTTGCGGTTTCCGTTTTCGTCCGCTTCAACCGAAACAAAGCTTCTTGTTACAATAACGCTGTTTTCGCACACGTAAAGTCCGTTACCGCTGCCGCCGAGGAAGGCGATGCAACTGACGGGCACGTTGAAATCAGCGATGTTTGTGGCTGTGATAAATACATATGACGCTTCGGGGTCGTTGACCGCCATAAAAATTTCTTCTGCTTCAGGCATCTGTAAAACACCGTTTACACTGTAAGAAGGAATTGTTATGCTTTCGGAAGCGACTATAGGTTTATCGGTGATAAGACAAAGTGTGTTGTTTGAAAGATAAGACGTTATATATTTGCCGTCCTGAACGTGTTCTCTGAGCTTTTGCGGAGCTTCGGGATTTGTGATGTCATAGTAAATGGCAACGGTCAAATCCTTGTTGTAAGATGATGCGTCATCAGTCAGACTGCTTTTTCGCTCCATAATTGCAACAAGACGGTTATTCTTAAGATAGATTTCAATACATTTATCTTTAACGTTGGGGTTGCTGTTATCTGCAAGAACGGTTGTTGAAACAACCGACATTTCGCTTGCGGGGAAAGCCTTTACGGTTTTGATGACCTGACTTGCCTGATTTGAGCCGTCACTGCTTTCTTCGGTAGCAACAATAAAAAGATATTCGCAGTTATTTTTAACTATATCGGCTTCAAATCCCGTGAACTCTTCAACATTAATAAGCACAGACTCGTTTTTATCTGTGTTTTCAACGGGTTGAGCCACGTAGCCGCCAGGCTGCGAATTGCCCGAATTTCCCGAAGTTGCAGGCTCGCCGTTTTCGGTGTTTGCTTCGCCCGAATCCGCAGAAGGTTTGTTGAGAATCTGCTGAATTGCCTGCTCTACGTCATCGTAGCTTTTTGCACCCCTGATAAGCTTTGCTGCGTCACTGTTTTCGTAAGCGGGTTTGGTTTTGATAACGTCAACCTTTGACCTGCCGTTAATAAACAGTGCGCCCGCAATAATAATCGCAAGAGCCGCCGCCATAGCGGTAATTTTGCCTATAAAAGCTATGTTCTTTTTGGATGCGTTGTCCCTTTTCGCATCAAAACTGATTATGTTACCCGTTTTATCGGAAAAATCCTTTTGTTCCTTAAGCTTTTTTACAATGTTCTCTTTCCCTATGCTTTCGGGGATTTCGATTGAATCAATCTCGTTTCGGAGCATTTCGTAAATCTGAATGTCATTCTTCTTCATCTTTTCACCCCCCTTTTTGCTGAATTGTTGCCGTCTTCAAGACGGTCTCTCATTTTCTTTAAGGCACGTTTCAGTTTTGAACGCACCGTTGATGCCGGATACCCTGTGATTTTTGCGATTTCGTGGCTTTTATAGTTACCGATAACTTTCAGCGTTATAATTTCTCTTTCGTCTTCGGCAAGCGAATCAAGTGCTTTGCGAAGGTCTATCGAAATATCGAAATCAAAGGTTTCATCCGGGTCGTTTTCGCTCCTGTTTTCATCGTCAAGATAAACAAGGGCGGTTTTTTGCCTGCTTTCCGAGTAATGACGTTTGCAGGCGGCGCAGAGAATTCTGAAAAGCCAGCCTTTAAAAGCGTCAGGCTTTTTCAAAGAACCGATTTGCTCGAAGGCCGATAAAACGGCATCTGAAACGGCATCCTCGGCAAGTTCTTTACTGCCTGTTACGCAACAGGCGTAACGGTACATTTCTTTGTAATAAATCTCGTACAGCTCACCGAAAGCTTCGGCATCGCCGTTTTTTGCAAGAGTAACGAGTTCGTTTATCTGAGCGCTCAAAATCGACCCTCCTTACCACTCTCATTTAATAAGTGTTGAGTGTTTAGCGTTTTGTTGCATAATTTCAAAAAATTTTTTTTGGGGCAATAAATTTACCGCAAACAAGGAATACTATACACGATTATAAAGAATAAAACAAGGTGGTAAATATGAACAGAAAAATAATTGCTCTGGCAATGCTGATTGCGGTTGTTCTTACAGGCTGTACGGGCAAGGAAACGCTTGAAGAATATGATGCCGACGTAAAAGTAAAGGTGTCTGAGAAGGTAACGCTTGAGAGAGCGGAATTCAGCGTGAATGACCCCGAAAACGAAAGGGGACTTTCAACGAAAAGAATTGAGCACAGCTACGGTGTTGCTTCGGGCGGCAAGCCTCACCATATTTCCGTAAGCGCCCAGAAAAAATTTGAAAAATGGGGCTACAGAGCGTTTTGCTACGATAACAAAACACAGGAAAAGGTTCTTTATCTGACCTTTGATTGCGGCTGGGAAAACGGCTGTACGGGAATGATTCTGGATACTCTCAAAGAGAAAAACGTTCCCGCCGCTTTTTTCTGCACACTCGAGCATATCGAGTCGGAGCCCGAGCTTATCTCAAGAATGATTGACGAGGGACACATTGTGGGCAACCATTCTGCAAATCACGCCGATTTTGCCGAAATTTCAAGGCGGAGAATGGCTGATGAAATTCTTGAATGCGATAATTATCTGCGCGAGAAATTCGGCTATACGTCAAAGTTTTTCCGTTTTCCCGAGGGTGCATATAACGAGAGCGCGCTGGAGCTTGTTTCGTCAATGGGTTACACCAGTGTTTTCTGGTCGTGCTCCTATGCAGACTGGGACGTTGAAAACACAAAGGGCGGAGATTATGCGTTTGAAACCGTAACCTCCCGTCTGCATCCGGGTGCCGTTATTCTGCTTCATTCCGTATCACCCGATAACGCTCTGGCAATCGGAAGAATTATTGATTACGCACGTGAAAACGGCTATGAATTCAGGGCGTTGACGGAATACCCGTTATAATCAGCCGTTAAGTTTCTTCTTGAAACGGGTTGGCTTTTGTGATATAATCTGCACGGAACGAGGTGAAGCCGTGACAGGAATAATTTTACTTGATAAGCCCAAAGGAATAACGTCTTTCGGAGCCGTTGCAAGGGTCCGCAGAATCTGCAGTGAAAAAAAGTGCGGACATAGCGGGACACTTGACCCGATGGCGACGGGAGTTCTCACCGTTTTGCTTGGAGGAACAACCCGTTTTTGCGAGCTTTTGCCCAGCCACGATAAATCCTATACGGCGGCATTCCGCCTCGGAACGGTAACCGATACTCTTGATATTACAGGCAAAGTGCTTGAAACGAACCCTGTTGAGGCAACCGCAGAACAGGTTGTTGAAGCCATAAAAAGCTTTGAGGGAGAAATCAGTCAGCTTCCGCCGATGTATTCAGCGGTTTCGGTAAACGGACAGAGACTTTATGACCTTGCAAGGCAGGGAATTGAGGTTGAAAGACAGCCGAGAAACGTTATTATTTATTCGATAGACGTGCTTTCTTGTGACGAAGCGGCAGGGGAATACGAAATCTCGGTTGCCTGCTCTTCAGGAACTTATATAAGAACGCTGATTGACGATATCGGCAGAAAGCTCGGCTGCGGTGCGGTGCTTACAGAATTACGCCGCACAAGAGCAAACGGTTTTGAATGCTCACAGGCCGTAACCCTTGAGAAGCTTGAGGCCGCGGCGGAAAAAGGCGAAATTGAAAAGCTTCTTGTTCCGATTGAAAAGGCACTTTCGGAGTATCCTGAGGTTCACGTGACAGAGGCTCAGGCAAAAAGATTTTCAAACGGAGGAGAGCTTGCTCTCGAAAGACTGAAGTGCCCTAAAATTTTCGGATATTTCAGAGTTTACGGCCCTGAAAACAAGTTTTTGGGCCTGGGAGAAATCAAAGGCAGCGAAAGCCTTGAAGTAAAAAGAGTTTATAACGGATAAAATCAGCGACTGTTTAACGGCTTTGATCAGCCGTGAAGCAGTCGCTATTTTGCCTTTTTAAAATATTTGTGTATCTTAACTAAAATTTTAAACTAAATTTTTACATTAAAGCGCTAAATTGTTCTTGAAATAAATTGTGATTAAGTATAATATTAAGTTATATATTACCCGAAGGGAGATATGATTAATGGAAAAGATTAAGGTAGGTATTATCGGCTGCGGCGGCATTGCAAACGGCAAGCACCTCAGAGCAATTAAGAATGTTAAGGAAATTGAACCCGTTGCTTTTTGCGACATCATTGAAGAAAGAGCAATTGAAACAGCAAAGAAATACGGCAACGCAGATGCAAAAATTTACACTGACTACAAAGAGCTTCTCAAAGATGAAAGCATCGTAGCAGTTCACGTTTGTACACCCAACCGTTCACACAGCTTCATCACCATTGATGCTCTCGAAGCGGGCAAACACGTTCTTTGCGAAAAGCCCATGGCAAAGACTTATGCAGAAGCAAAGGCTATGTACGAAGCTTCCGTAAGAACAGGCAAAAAGCTTTCAATCGGCTATCAGTCACGTTGGAGAGACGACGCTCTTTATCTCAAGCAGTGCTGTGAAAACGGTGACCTCGGCGAAATCTACTATGCAAGAGCACTTGCTATCCGCAGAAGAGCTGTTCCCACCTGGGGCGTGTTCCTCAACGAATACGAACAGCGCGGCGGTCCCCTTATCGATATCGGCACACACGCTCTTGACCTCACACTCTGGATGATGAATAACTACAAGCCCAAGATGGTTGTAGGTACAAAATATAAGAAGCTCGGCGACCAGAAGAACACCGCTAACGCTTGGGGTGACTGGGATCCCGAAAAGTATACTGTTGAAGATTCGGCTTTCGGTTTCGTTGTAATGGAAAACGGCGCAACAATCAGCGTTGAATCAAGCTGGGCAATCAATATTGCAGATCCTATCGAAGCTTCAACACTTCTTGCAGGCACAAAGGGCGGCGCAGATATGTTTGACGATCTTCGTATCAACTACGTAAAGAACGGCAGACAGGTTATTGAAAAACCCAACTTTGATGCAGGCGGAGTTGCTTTCTATGACGGCTGCAGCGATGACCCCGCAGAGCTTGAATGCCGCGCATTCTACGATGCAGTTATCAATGATAAAGAACTCAGCACAAAGCCCGAACAGGCAATGGTTGTTACTCAGATTCTTGAAGCTATCTATGAATCCGCACAAACAGGCAAGCCTGTTTACCTCAACACGGAGGAATAATCAGAATGAAAATTGCAGTTCAGGTTTACTCGGTAAGAGACCATATAAACGATACGGAAACACTTCTCAAGGCTCTTGAGGAAATCAAAAAAATCGGCTACGACGGCGTTGAATTTGCAGGATATTTCGGTACAGACGCAAAAACAATCAAGGCAAAACTTGATGAAATCGGTCTTGTTGCAGTCGGCGGCCACATCGGTCTTGACGATTTTGAAGAAGATAAGCTTGCAGAGACAATCGAATTCCAGAATATTCTCGGCGTAAAGGCTATCGGCGTAGGCGGTGCACCTCACTCAACGGTTGAGGAATGCAACAAAACAGCTTCTGTTCTCGGCAACGCACAGAAATATGCGCTTGATAAGTACGGTATGAAGGTTTATTACCATAACCATACCGAAGAATTCACTGCTCTTGAAAACGGCAAAACCGCTATGGAAATGTTTGCGGAAAACTGCACTCTTGAGCTTGATACTTATTGGAGCTACCGTGCAGGCATTGATAACTATGCCTACATAACCGAAAACAAAGATGACATCTGCCATATCCACCTCAAAGACGGTATCGACGGCAAGCCCAAGGCTCTCGGCGAAGGCGATAACGACCTTGCAACGGTAATCAGGGCTGTTAAGGATATCGGAATGGAATGGGTTATTGTTGAAAACGACGATCCCGTTCCCACAGGTTTTGAGGATATTACAAGAAGCATCAATTATCTCAAATCAATTATATAAGGAGTACCCTATATGAAACTCGGCGTTTTTACAACTATGCTTTCAAACCTTTCGCTTGAAGAAGCACTCAAATATTTCAAATCTCTCGGCATTGAGATGGTTGAAATCGGTTGCGGCGGTTATCCCGGTAACGCTCACGCAAATCCCGAAGAGCTTCTCAACGATGAGGCAAAGCTTGAGGAATTCAAAGCACTCATCAAAAAATACGACGTTGAAATCAGCGCACTTTCCTGCCACGGAAACCCTGTACATCCAAACAAGGAAATCGCTGCTGATTACGACAAAACAATCAGAAACACAATTCTGCTTGCCGAAAAACTTGGCTTGCACCAGATAAACACCTTCTCGGGTTGCCCCGGTGATTGCGAAACCGCAAAGTATCCCAACTGGGTAACCTGCCCCTGGCCCAACGATTTCGCTGAAATCCTTGATTGGCAGTGGAACGAAGTTCTTATTCCTTACTGGAAAGACCTCGTTGAGTTTGCAAAGGCTCACGGCGTTAACAAAATCGCGCTTGAGCTTCACCCCGGTTTCTGCGTATACAACACCGAGTCGCTTCTCAGACTCCGTGAAGCAGTCGGCCCCGAAATCGGTGCAAACTTTGACCCCAGCCACCTTATCTGGCAGGGTATGGACCCTGTAGCCTGCATCAGAAAGCTCGGCGACGCAATCTTCCATTTCCACGCTAAGGATACGAAGATTGATAAATACAACACAGCCGTTAACGGTGTTCTCGATAATAAGCCCTACGGTGACGAAATCAACCGTTCATGGGTATTCCGCACAATCGGCTACGGCAACGATTATTCATATTGGAAGGATATTATCTCCAACCTCAGAATGATTGGTTACGATTACGCAATCAGCATTGAGCACGAGGATTCTCTTATGAGCCAGAACGAAGGTCTTTCAAAGGCTGTTTCGTTCCTCAAGAACGTTATTCTTACTGAATCCACAGGCGAAATGTGGTGGGTATGATAAATTAAGTAAAACTCATTTATTCAAAGGAAGCGCATTACTATGGTAAACAATAAATTCGGATTCGCCGTTATCGGTTACGGCGGAATGGGCAACTGGCACGCAAGAAAAATCAGAAACGAAATGGGCGAATATGCAGAGCTTATCGGCATCTACGATATTAACCCCGAAAGATGCAAGGTCGCCGAAGAATACGGAATTCACGCTTATGCAAGCCGTGAAGAATTGCTTGCAGACGAAAGAATCGACCTTGTTACAATCGCAACACCCAATGACGTACATAAGGAAATTGCCATTGCCGCAATGAAGGCGGGCAAGAACGTTATCAGCGAAAAGCCCGTTGCAATGAACAGCGGCGAGCTTAACGAAATGATTGCCTGCTCTGAAGAAACAGGCAAGCTTTTCACCGTTCATCAGAACAGACGCTGGGACGAAGACTATCTTACCATAAAGAAGATTCTTGAGGATAACACCCTCGGCAACGTTTTCAGAATTGAAAGCAGAGTTCAGGGCTCAAGAGGTGTTCCGGGCGACTGGAGAAACAGACCCGAACACGGCGGCGGTATGGTGTTCGACTGGGGTATCCATCTGCTTGACCAGGCTCTTATGATGACAATGCCCAGAAAGCTTAAAACCGTTTATGCCGAGCTTACAAACGTTACCAACGAAAACTGTGATGACGGCTTCCGCACAACCCTTATTTTTGACGACGGTCTTTCATTCTACGTTGAGGTTACAACCAGCAACTTCATCGAGCTTCCTCTCTGGTACGTTCTCGGTGAAAACGGCTCGGCAGTTATCAACAACTGGGATTGCGACGGCAAAATCGTTATGGTCAGCGACTGGGAAAACAGAGACGCTGTTCCGATTGTTGCGGGTGCAGGCATAACCAAAACAATGGCTCCCAGAACAGACGATACAATCGAAACCTATCCTCTTCCCGTTCAGAAGGCAGACTGGGGCGAATATTATAAGAATATCTTTGCTTACCTTTCAGGCAAAGCTGATTATCTTATTACTCACAACCAGCAGAGACGTCTTATGAAGCTTGTTGAAGCTATCTTCGAATCGGGCAACACAAATAAGGTTGTTGAATTCAACGATATTATATGAAAAATATAATTCTTATCGGAATGCCGGGTGCGGGTAAAAGCACAATCGGAGTCCTGCTTGCAAAATCCCTGCTTATGGATTTTGTTGATACCGACCTCATCATTCAGAAAAAGCATTCGTCAAGCCTTTGCGATATAATTAATTCCAAGGGAATTGACGAATTTCTGAAGATAGAAAACGATGCGATATGCGGTGAAAATTTTGAAAACTGCGTTATCGCAACGGGCGGCAGTGCGGTTTACGGCAAAGAGGCAATGGAAAAGCTCAAAGACGGCGGAATCGCAATCTATCTCAAGCTGACTCCCGAGGAAATCGTTAACCGTATCAAGGATATTCACACAAGGGGAATCGCCATGAAAAACGGCACAAGCATAGCCGAGCTTTACGGCGAGAGAGCACCTCTTTATGAATTCTATGCTGATATAACGGTTGACTGCAACGGCAAAACACCCGAGCAATGCGTTGACGCAATAGCAAAGGTTATATAAAAAACAGAAAACCCCTCTGTAAAACAGAGGGGTTATTTATTTCGGTTATCAGCCCTTGAGCTGGCCGCCCTTCATTTTGATGAGTTCGCGGTAGCTGATGAGCTCTACACCGTGGTCTTTGAGATATTTGTGAGTATAGGGGTCTTTCATAAGCTGGTATTCCCATACTCTGTCCTGCCATCTTCCCGTGATGCCCTTGAGTTCATCGCATTCAACCGAAGGATGAATAAAGGTTTCTGTTACGCCGTCGGGAAGGTCTGTCCAGATTTTAAGAATTGTGTCTCTGTATGTTTCGTAGCTTGTACGCATTTCGTCGTTCCAGTCGGGGAAAAGAAGATAATCGGGGATAACAACGTTATATTTTTTGCCCCAGTACTTTGAAAGGAAGGTAATTGCGGCATAGAGGAAATAAGGTGTGCCGTTGGGACAGATTCTCTTATCGTGAGCGGTGTAAAGGCGGTAAGCATAGCCGTATTCGCCGCATACGCGAAGAGTCATTTTTGCAAGACCGAGACGGCCTGTGTAATGACCGTAGAGTGAGCCCATGTGGTTATCTGTGTGAGAGGGCTTCATACCCCAGCTGTGAGCAAGGTCAATCTGTGCGCGGATTTCAGCTTCGAGGTCTTCGTAAGAAGCATTCTTTTCAACCTGATCGCTTTCGTGCCACATAAAGCCTTCTTCGTCAATGAGAGTTTTGCTGTTTGTGAGGGGCTTCCAGCGGTATTTTCCCCATTCGCTTGTCATTGTAAGATGAATGCCGATTGCGTGCTCGGGGTGAGCGATTGAAAAATCAACGGCGTCTTTGGCGGTGGGGCAGGGCATCATAATTGTAGCGGATTTAAGAAAACCGCCTTCAAAAAGCTCTGCAACCGCCTGGTTAGCAGCGTTGCACATTCCGTAGTCGTCTGCGTTAACAATAAGATATTTAGCCATATCAATTTTCCTTTCAAAGACATTTGGTGGACTTGAAGGTCGCACAAGTTTACTTTGGTGGGCTTGAAGGGGCTCGAACCCTCGGCCTTTCGGATGCGAACCGCACGCTCTCCCAAACTGAGGTACAAGCCCATTGATAATAATGTATAAATTATAGAACTTTTTGGCATTGTTGTCAATCGGTTTTGAATTCCGAACAATGCTGTAAAATATTCTTTGGCAAAATAAACAAATTTGCAGGTACATTTTAGTAATAAATGTTGGGTTTAAAAACCTTTCTGTTAATGTTATAATATATTAACTGCGAAAGCAGTTTTATCCATTTTTGATAAGGAGAAACACTTATGGAAAACACCTATTTCTGTGCCACGAAGGACGGAAAACTTAACCGTAAGAGAACCATTCTTACAGGCTTCGGTTTTATGGCGTCCTCGATTGCATGGGCAATTTATGACCCGTACATAACCAAAATCCTCGAAAGACTTCTCAACGCAAGCGCAACAGTCACTCAGTGGAGTGCAGAGCTCAACAAAGCTTTCCCCGTTCTTGCAAAATTTGCAGAGTCACAGGGCGAGTCCGTTGTCGGCGCTGACGGCGGTATTACACTTGTTCCGCTTTTCATCGGTATCATAATGACCTTTGATAATATATTCGGCGTTATTTTCCAGCCCACTTTCGGCAAGCTTTCAGACAGATGTCACTCAAAGCTCGGCAAACGCCGTCCCTTTATCGTTTTCGGCGCACCCACGTCGGCATTCCTCTTTGCCGTTATTCCTTGGGTAGCTCTCAGCGGTTCTCTTCCGCTCACAATGCTCTTCATCATCCTCTTCGTTTTCTCAATGTCGCTCTGGAGAGCACCCGTTGTTGCCCTTATGCCCGCCCTCACACCTCCCTCGCTTCGCAGTGAAGGTAACGCAATTATCAACCTTATGGGCGGTGTCGGCTCGGCAATCGGTATGTTTGCGGGCACAATCGTAGGCGCAATCTATACTTTGCTCACCAAGGTTGAAATCACAACAGAAAACGAAAACGTTGCTTTCCCCTACGTTTTCCTTACCGGCTCAATCGTAATGGTTATCGGTATGCTTGTTATTCTTTTCTTCGTAAAAGAGCCCTCAAGCAAGCTTGAAGCAGTTGCAGACCGTAACATCGCAATGGATGCCGCTGCAAGAGCAAAGGCTGAAAAAGAAGCAAAGAAAGCTGAAAAGGCTGCAAGAAAAGCTCAGAAGCTTTCAAAGGGCGAAAGAAAGAGCCTTATATTTATGCTCGGCGGTCTGTTCTTCCTCTTCTGCGGAACAAACGCAATCACAACGTTCTTTGCACTTTTTGCAGCAGAAGTTCTCGGCAAAACAACTGCAGAAGCAACCATTATGACAACTCTTTTCGCCGTTTGTTCGGCAGCTGCAGCAATCCCCGCAGGTTATATGGGTAAAAAGCTCGGCAGAAAAAAGACCATTCTTATCGGTCTTGTAGTGTTTATGGCTGTTTTCGCACTCTACGTTGCAACACGCAGCTTCGCTCTTATCTGGGTAGCTCTTGTTCTCGGCGGTTTTGCCAATATGCTTATCACCGTTAATACTCTTCCCCTTGTTCTTGAAATCGGCGGTATCGATAAGGTTGGTACTTTCACAGGCTATTACTATACAGCAACTTTCTCAGCTCAGATTGCATCACCCATCGTTTACGGTATCGTTCGTATGATTTCGGGCACATATCTTTCACTCTTCATTTACAGCCCCGTTATGTTCGCACTTTCCATCCTCTGCATTCTCTTCGTTAAGCACGGCGAAGCAGTTCCCGAAGAGGTTATCAAGGCTGCAAAAGAAGCTGAAGATTAATAACTGAATAAAAAATTAAGGACCGATGATTTCATCGGTCCTTTTTGTTTGTGCTTTTAATTATAAAGTTTTAACAAGCTCTTTAAGATACTCTTTGAAGCCGTCGCCGATTTCGGGATGGTTGAGAGCGATTTCGCAGTTTGCCTGCATAATGCCGAGTTTGTTGCCCATATCGTAACGCTTGCCGTCGAAGTCGTAAGCGATAAGCTTATCGGCAAGACCGAGCTCTGTGAGCACGTCGGTGAAATAGAATTCCTTGCCTTCGGGAGTTGCGGCAAGACCTTTTTCAATCATACCGAAAACCTCGGGAGGCATAACAACTCTGCCGAGAATTGCATAGAGTGAAAGAATCTGGTCGGGTGTGGGTTTTTCGATGATTTCACGGCAATTCATTGCTCTGTCTTCGCCCTCGATGGGTGAAACGCCGAGAGTACAGTAAAGTCTGATAAGTTCTTCGGAAACCTCGTTAACGCCTACAACACCCTTGCCGTATTTTTCATAGCAGCGGCAAAGCTGAGCGGTTACGGGGTCTTCAGAGATGATAACGTCATCACCGTAAAGAACAACGAAGGGTTCATCGCCTACAAACGACTTGCCGCATAAAATTGCGTGTGCAAGACCCTTTGTTTCTTTCTGACGGACAAAATAGATGTTTGCAAGGTCTGCACAGGCTTTAACGTCTTCGTAGATTTTAGCTTTTGAGGGAACGTCCTTAAGCTGTGTTTCAAGCTCGAATGAGTGGTCGAAGTGGTCTTCAATCGCGCCCTTGCCTCTGTTTGTGATAATAAGAATATCCTCGATACCTGCCGCAACAGCTTCTTCAACGATATACTGAATTGCAGGCTTGTCAACGATATTAAGCATTTCTTTGGGAACTGATTTTGAAGCAGGGAGAACTCTTGTGCCGAGACCTGCGGCGGGAATTATCGCTTTTCTGACTTTCATCACTTATCCTCCAATGATTTAAATCATATTTGCTATCATCATAAAAATGTTTGTAATAAGATACTCTCCGAGAAGCGCTGCGGCAAAAGCAACTGCCGAAGGTTTTCCGCGTTTGAGAATCATAATCTGTTTGACCTCACTGTCGTTGACAGCTTCGGAAATAGCGCCAAGGTCATCTTTCATTTTATTATAGTATAACTTATCTGCGATAAAACCGCAAATTAATTTTTCACCGAGCATAATAAAGAGTGAAAGTAAAAGGGGAGGTGCGGCAGTCTTAACAAATCTTTCCTGTGACTCAATCAGAGTTTGTTCTTCCTCAGCGGTTATGGCGGTATCCCTTTCGGATAAGGATTGTATAATCGGGTTAACTGTTCCGATATATTCGTCATAAGCCTTAAGCGAAGGAGAAACAAGACCTACGGTGAGCATTGAAACCGAAACAAAAACCAGAAGCGCGGCTATGCCCGCTTTGTAAAGCTTTCTGTAGAAAAACCAATACGGGGCAAAGAAGAAAGCCGCCCAGTTGAAAGTGAGTTTCTTTGAGTCTATCTTTTTGAATTTTTTAAGATAGAATCTGGCTGACGTCTGTGTATAGAGCGAGGCTTCGTTTGCCGTAACCCCCGCAACGGGTTCATCGGGATGCATTCCCGTAATCTGAATAAAAGGGTTGTCACTGCGAAAAATCTTTAAAACGGGAGCACCGCAATTCTTACAGCGTATTGCTCTTGCATCGTTTTCGGCACCGCAGTATGCACAGTTTACAAGCTCTGTTGTTTTTTCTTCGTTGCCGAAAAAAGCACCGCAGTTTCCGCAATGTAAAGTATCGGCAGGGTTTTCGCTGCCGCAGATATGACAGATTTTTGCTGAATCTTCGTTGGTTTCGGGTGTGTAATTTTCTCTTTCGTTTTGAACGGGATTTTCTGCGGGTTCATCTTTTGACTTTGTCCAGACGAAGCCCTCTGCGTGCTTATCGGAGTTTACGCAGAAACCGTTTTTGAACCAGCATTCCCTGTGATGCGGGGTTGCGCATTCGGGGCAGACTACAATATCATCGTCTTTGCCGAAAGCATTTCCGCAAACAGAGCAGATTCTGTTTGTATAATCCATTTTCATTTCTCCCTCCCGTCAATCTGCATATTTATATATTCTAACTAATAATTATGAAAATTTCAACTTTATTTTAAAAATAATTTATTTTTAAAAAATATTTAATTCTTTACAATTTAACAATTATTAGTTATAATATACTATGAATTAATATGAGATACTATAGCTTTAGGAGATAAAATATGATTCAGTTTGAAGAATTAAGACTTAATATTCTTGATTATGAAGAAAAACTCAAGCAGCTCAGCGAAGCTCTCGGTCTTGAAGCAATGAATAAGGAGATTGCAGAGCTTGAAGAGCAGACTGCACAGGAAGGCTTCTGGAATGACCTTGCAAATTCGCAGAAGGTACAGCAGAGAATCAGCCAGCTTAAAAATAAGGTTAACGCTTATAACTCACTTGAAGAAGAGTATAACGATGCGCTTGTTCTTATCGAGCTTGCAGACGAAGCGGAAGACCTTGATATGCTTGATGAGTGCAAAGAGGCAGTTGAAGGCTTTATTTCAAGACTTGATGCTATGACGCTCAGCACTCTTCTTTCGGGTGAATACGATGCAAAGAACGCCATTCTCACTTTCCACGCAGGTGCGGGCGGAACAGAAGCTCAGGACTGGAACCAGATGCTTGTGCGTATGTATCAGCACTGGGGTGAAAAGCACGGCTTTAAGGTAAGTATGCTCGACTTCCTTGACGGCGATGAAGCGGGTCTCAAATCGGCCGTTCTCCTTGTTGAGGGCGAAAATGCTTACGGCTACCTCAAGGGCGAAATGGGTGTTCACCGTCTTGTCCGTGTTTCACCTTTCGACGCTTCGGGAAGAAGACACACTTCGTTCGCTTCTCTTGAAGTTATGCCCGAAATCGATGATACCGTTGAGGTTGAAATCAATCCCGATGACCTTAAGATCGACTATTACCGTTCAAGCGGTGCGGGCGGTCAGAAGGTTAACAAGACCTCATCGGCAGTAAGAATTACACATATTCCCACAAACATTGTCTGTGCCTGTCAGGTTGAAAGAAGCCAGCATCAGAACAGAGAAGTTGCGATGAAGATGCTTAAATCAAAGCTTATTGAGATTAAAGAAAGAGAGCATCTTGACAAGATTGACGATATCAAGGGCGAACAGCGTGAAATTGCATGGGGCAGCCAGATCCGTTCCTATGTATTTATGCCTTACACTCTTGCAAAGGACCATCGCACAGGCTTTGAATCAGGTAACATCAACGCCGTTATGGACGGCGATATTGACGGCTTCATTAACGCATACCTTAAAATGGAGTCACTTAAGAACTGATTAAAATCAGAACAAGGGGTGAGTGAAGTGAAAATAATCGACATTTCAAAAAAGTTTTTTGACTGCGAAGTTTACCCCGGAGACCCCAAACCCGAAGCAGAGCCCGTTGACGAAATCGGCGGTGATGACTGTACTTTTACAGTTGTTCACGCAGGTGCTCACACAGGCACTCACGCAGACGCTCCGCTTCACTTTTTACCTAACGGAAAAACCGTTGACCAGATGCCGCTTGAGCCTTATATCGGACCTTGTACCGTTATAAACGTTCCCGCGGGCGTAATCACCGGCGACTATGTTGACAGGCATTTTCCGACGAACTGTTCAAGACTTCTTATCAAAGGCAACGGAAGGGCATTCTTTATGGATTCCTCAGCACAGGAAGTTGCGGACAGAGGAGTTTTCCTTATCGGAACAGATGCTCTTTCCGTCGGAAGCAAGGGCAACGAAGCCGCTCCCCACAAGGCTTTTCTTCAGGAGGATATTGCAATTCTTGAAGGCCTTGACCTTTCGGAGGTTGAGCCGGGAGAATATTTCCTTTTTGCTCCTCCCGTTAACTATAACGGAATTGAGGCGGCTCCCGTAAGGGCAGTTCTTATTTCGGATTACATATTCTGGTCCAAATGAAACACACCCCGGAGGTGTAAAATGAAACGTATATTTGATTTTACGGTAAGTCTTGTGCTTATAATTGCTTTGCTTCCCGTGTTTGCCGTACTGTCGCTGATAGTATTGATTGACTCGGGTCACCCCGTTATTTTCAAGCAGTACAGGGTAGGCAAGGATAACAAGCTTTTTTACGTTTATAAATTCCGCACGATGAAGGTTGATACAAGAAACACTTCAACCGAAGATTTAAAGGAAGCGGATGAATGCATAACAAAGAGCGGCAGAATTCTTCGCAAAACAAGTCTTGATGAACTTCCGCAGCTTTTCAACGTGCTTACTGGCAAGATGAGCTTTGTCGGCCCCAGACCACTTATCCCCGAAGAAAAGGAGATAAGAAACCTGCGCAAGGAATACGGCGTTTATTCCGTAAGACCCGGTATCACAGGCTGGGCGCAGGTTAACGGCAGAGATATGCTCAGCGTAAAAGAAAAAGCCCTGTTTGACAAGGAATACGTCGAAAAACAGAGCTTTATGTTCGATATTAAAATATTGTTCAAAACGGTTGCCGTTGTTCTCAAAAGAGAAAACATTTCAGAGGGCGGTGAAGCGGGAAACTCAAGAAAAGTTTAAGCAACGCCGAGATATTCTTCGAGGCACTGACCGCTTGCTTTCATTTCTCTGGCAGCTTTAACGCCTACATATCTCCAGTGCCACGGCTCATAGATAATCTGGGTTATATCCTGTTTATCTTCGGGATAGCGGAGAATGAAGCCGTAGTCTGCGGCGTTTTCGCAAAGCCACTCAAATTCTTCAGTGTCCTCAAAATTCTGCTCAAGAGAACAGATATCCATGGCAAGGCCTGCGTTATGCTCGCTTGTGCCGGGCGGCAGAATGATTGTTGAAGCTTCAACCGTTGCGTCAACCTTGCTGTAGCCCTTATCCATATAATAATCAATTTTGTTTTCAAAGTTGCGTTCCTGACGCTCGTATGAGCGGTATCCTGAAATGGGAACAAGATGAATTCCGTCTTTGTACGCGGCTTTATACATTTCGTTATAATGAGGAGCAACTCTGTAATCGAGTTTCTGGTCCTCGTAACCGCCTTCAACCGCATTCGCAAGCTTGGGCTTGTAGCCCTCGGGCAGAATGAAGTTTCTGTTAACCAGAATCAGACGCCAGTCTGATACGTTGAGATTTGCATAAACAGGGTTGAAGCCTGCATAGGCATAGGCATATTCGGCCTTTTCTTCACTCTCGGATTCTTCCGGTACGGTTGACGTTGAAGCTGAAGTGTCGGCTTCTGAAGCTTCGGTTGAGGAGAAAATTGCCGCGGTAACGGTAACAGATGTGCGTTCATTTTCGGTTTTGGGAGCGTGCTCGTCGATGGTAGGGGAGTCCTTATCAAGCAGAGCGGTTATTCCGAATCCTAAAAAAACAGCGGCAAGAATGCCGACGAGAATTATTGTCAGAGTTTTTTTCATAACAGTGCCTCCGAAGATTTTTGCTATTTTAATTTTATACCGAAAACAATCGGTTGTCAAACCATAATTTATATAAAATATTTTCCGAAGGGAGAGAGTTTGTTTGAAAGCAAACGAAAGTGTTAAAAATTATCCTTCCGAGAGAAGGATGTATGCAAACTACACCGCAAGAAGCATCAAGAAGGTTTGCAAAGAAATCGGCCCCAGATTTTCGGGCACAGAGCAGGAAAAAGCCAGCATTGACTATATGGCAGAGGATTTGAAAACCTGCTGTGACGTAGTCGGAAAAGACGAATATACAGTAAGCCCCATGGCTTTCCTCGGCTGGATTCCTCTTTCGGTAACGCTTATGACAATTTCGTCACTTCTTTTCTTTGCAGTTGCATTATTCAGCCTTCCCTACCAGCTTCTTTTCATTTCGGTTGCGCTTGTTGCAATCTGCCTTTTCTTTATAATCACAGAATTCCTTTTTTATAAAGAAACGCTCGACCCCTTCTGCAAAAAGAAAACCTCATACAATGCCTACGGCTACAGAAAAGCTTCAGGCGAAACAAAACGCAGAATTATTTTTGCGGGTCACGCCGACTCGTCAATGGAATGGCGCTTCACATATTACGGCGGTCCCAAGCTGGTTATTCCGATAATCGGCGGCAGTATTCTCGGAATTCTTGTAACAGCGGTTTGCGACATCGTTGTTATTGTCAAGAGTATTATCAATCCCGAATTCATCGGCTCAACTGCTGTTGACGTTATCAGCTACGTGCTTCTCGGTTTCGTTGCTATCTTCCTTGCGGCATCTCTTTTCTATGATAAGAAGAGAATCGTTGAAGGCGCAAACGACGACCTCACAGGCTGTTTCACTTCACTTGCAATGCTCAAATATCTTGCAGACCACGATATCCGTTTTGAAAACACAGAAGTATGGTGCCTTTGCACAGGCTCGGAAGAAATCGGTCTTCGCGGAGCAAAGGCTTTCTGCGAAAAGCACGGCGACGAGCTCAAGGACGTTGAAACCGTATTTATTGCAGTTGATACCGTAAGAGATTTTGATCATATGGCAATCTACAGCAAGGATATGACCTTCACCGTACAGAATGATATGGACGCCTGTAAGCTTCTCAAAGACGGTGCAAAAATTGCGGGCTATGACCTTGAATACAAGGGCGTTTCTCTCGGTGCAACAGATGCGGCGGCAGTTTCAAAGAGCAAAACGGGAATGAAGGCTGCAGCCTTTGCCGCAATGGACCCCTCTCCCGCACGCTATTACCACACAAGACTTGATACACACGAAAATCTTGACCTTAAAACAATCGAAGCGGGTGTTGACATCTGCCTCGAAACAATGTTCCTCTATGATGAAAAAGGATTAAGCGATTAACCGATAGTTCTGTTTGGTCAATATATACAAAACAACAGGCGGATTTTTAAACCTTTCAACAAAAATATTTTAATTGGTTAAATTTGTCTGTTTTATTATGGAAGTATGTGTTATAATCTAATGAGCAGCATTGGCCTATGCCATTTGCGAAAGGAGATTTTCATATGAAAAACAAAATTTTTGCAATTATCAGCGTATTACTTGTTTTTACTCTTGTATTTTCATTTGCAGGATGTACAACTGAAGAAGAGACAGAAACAACAACATACAAGATTAAAACTCCTCTGCCCGAAGATCCCACAGAGGGAACAAACGAGAAGGGCGAAACAATTACCGACCCCACTTACAGCGCAGAAGAGCTTGACAAGAACACAAACGAAATTTTTGCTTACTTCCTTGATATCGTTGCCGGTCTCGGCGATGACAAGGCTATCGTAACAAAGAGCATCGATAAGAATATCGGCAAGGCAAAGAACGATAAAGAAGAAGAAATTCCCATGAGCGAAAACGATTATATCAACGTTGCGATTGAGACTCTTGCTCCTTATATGTTCAACGAAGAAGGCAAGGAATACGGTGCAGATACCGCTCTCACAGAATCTCTGCCCATCGCTGAATTCACTGCTCTCACAGCTGAAGACGTAAAGAGTGCAACAAGCTCATACCAGGGTCAGTTCAGAGTTATCACAATTACTCTCAACAATCCTATGGACGTTCACAGCGTTGACGAAAGCATCCTTAAGAATTTCCAGGATGAAACTGTTAAAGAATATATGACAGTTACAAAAGACCCCTCATATATGCTCAAGGAATGCCAGATTATCGTTACCGTTCTTGTTGAAACAGATGAGATTACAAGAATCGAATACATCAAGAACGCAGACGTTAAAACAGCTGTTAAGGGCGAAGGTACTCTTAAGGACGTTCCCGAAACAGACGTTGAATTCCGTTATATCTGCAAAACAGCTTACGATATAAACAGAGAAATTGAGCAGAAATAATTAAACATCCAAGCCGCACGAAAACCGTGCGGCTTTTGATAATGATAACGGAGGTTTGTATATGCAGTCAGTTAAACTTGTAATTTCGTTTTTGCTTGCAATCGTACAGGTGCTTACACCTGTTTTCGGCTACGTTTTCAACGGCGGCGAAGACGCATTTTTTACAGAATGGTCGGCAAGTGATGAATTCACCAAAGACAGCTATGTAACACTTGAAAAAGACCCCGATAAGGACTTCGTTATTCTTAACCTTGCCGACGTTCAGCTCAGAGATGACGAGGTTTATACCGACGAGGATTACGAAACAAGAAAGCTTATTAAAGAGATGGTTGAAAAGCATCAGCCCGATCTCATCACTCTTTCGGGCGATAACGCCTGGGGCACAATGGCTTATATTGAGCTTATCAGACTTGTTGATTCTTTCGGTATTCCCTGGGCACCTGTTATGGGCAATCACGACGGCCAGAGAACAATAGGCGAATTCTGGGCGGCATATCTTCTTTCAAAGGCAGAAAACTGTCTGTTTGAATTCGGTCCCGAAGATATGGGCTACGGCAACTATATTATCAACGTTACCGAAAACGGTAAGATAATACATACTCTCTTTATGATGGATACTCACGACGGTGCCGAGTTTGTTAACGAAAACGGCGAAACCGTAAGCGGATATGACCACGTCTGGAAGAATCAGACAGAGTGGTATAAATGGGGCGTTGAGGGCGTTAAGAAAATCGAAGGCAAAACCGTCGAAAGCACTGTTATAATGCATATTCCCGTTTATGAATATAAGGAAGCCTGGGCTATGTACAGCAGTGAAGAAACAGGTACAATCGATCCCGCTTTTGATCCCGTTGCAAAGGGTACACACGGTGAAGGCATTTGTAGTCCTCCCGTTAAAACCGATTTCTTTGCAGTGTGCAAGGAACTCGGAAGTACAAAGAATATGGTTTGCGGTCACGACCACATTAATAATTCTCAGATTTATTATCAGGGAATCCGCCTTAACTATGCAGTTAAGACAGGCTACGGCAGTTACTATACCGACGATATTATGGGTGCAACAACAATAACTGTTAACAGCAACGGCAATGCATACGTTGAGCACGATATTGTCGAGTCAGTTATTCCTGCCGAATGATAAATTTTAATGTGTTCGGTGTTGATTTTTGAAAATCGTTATAATATAATTTAATATATAATATTAATAAGGAGAAATGCCAAATGATTTCAACCAAGGTAACAAAAGAAACTATGAAGTATATGACTGACGGTATCCGTTACATATGCGAAAAGTATAAGAACAGAGCTCCCGGCACACAGTCGGAAAGAGATGCTCAGGCAGAGCTCAAGACAGAGCTTGAAAAGTACTCTGACGAAGTAATTATGGAGGATTTTGACCTTCATCCCAAAGCATTTATGGGTTTCATCCCCGTAGCAGCTGCTTTCGGCATTATTTCGGTTGCTCTTTACTGGTTTGCAAAATATGCAGCATGGCTCAGCATCGTTGCGGTTGTGCTTATGCTTGTTGCAGTTCTCATGTTCCTTATTGAATTCCTTTTCTACAGAGAATTTGTCGATATTTTCTTCCCCAAAGCAGTTTCAAGAAACGTTTACGCTGTCAGAAAACCCAAGGGTGAGGTTAAACGCCGCATTATCTTCGGCGGCCACACCGACGCAGCTCCCGAATGGACTTATACATATCACGGCGGTCTTCCCGCTCTTGCAGCTGTTATGGCAGGTGCAATTATCGGCATGTTCATTGTTTTTGGCGCAAGCGTTGCTCTTGTAATAAGCACAATAATGAACGGCTTCGTTGCTCCCGAGCTTGTTGGTGCTTGGAAGGTTATCGGTATTGTTCTTATCTGTACAATTCCTTTCTTTGTTGCCATTATGTTCTTCATTAACTGGAAGGTTATTGTTGACGGTGCAAACGACAACCTCACAGCTTGCTATATTTCAATGGCTGTTCTTAAGGATATGGCTGATAATGACGAAAGATTTGAAAATACAGAAGTAGGCTGTCTCCTTTCAGGTTCCGAAGAAGCAGGCTTGAGAGGCGCAAGAGCTTTTGCAAGAAAGCACAAGAAAGAACTTCAGGACGTTGAAACCGTTTTTATTGCAATGGATACAATGCGTGAAGTTGAGCAGCTTCAGGTTTACGGCGTAGGTTGCACAGGCACCGTACATTCAAGCGTTGCAGTAGGTGATCTTATTCACGAAGCAGGTCTTAAGTGCGGCATTGATATGCCCAGAACTCAGCTCTATCCCGGCGCAATCGACTCTGATGCATTCGCACAGGAAGGCCTTGAAGCATCGGGCTTCTGCGGTGTTAACCACGACCCCAAGAAATATTATCATACCCGTGAAGATTCATGGGATAATATGAGCGAAGAATGTATTGAGCTTTCACTCAGAATCTGTAAAGAATGCGCTAACATTTATGATGAAAAGGGCGGCATCAGCAGCTTCAGAAAATAATGCTTCGGAGAAACAGAATGAAAAGAATTATTGCGTTTGCAACGGTATTGCTTATGCTTTTTGGCTTTTCCGCTTGCAAAAATGATAGCGAAAACCCAAGTGATATTTCAATGTATATGGATGAACACGAGTCCAAACAGCAGCTTTTAATAGGCTCTTTCGGTGTTTCGGCAGAGGGCCGCAGAATAGTTGCTTACAAGGTAGTGGACGGCAGCCATCTTGAATACATCGTTGTTGAGTACGATAACGATACAGGCGTAAAAAAAAGCGAAGCTGTTCATTGTTTCTATTATAACCAAAGTTATTACGAAAAGGCAAAAAGACAGCTTAACAAGGATGCGGCGGCAACCTGTACTGATGATTCGCTTTATATCAAAATGGCAAGCAAGAACGTTGCCAACACCGGTGACTATGAACTTGATGTCAGCAAGATAGTCAATGCCGGATATACAAAGATATAACAGTTTAAGGGCGTGCACTGTGCACGCCCTTTTTATAGAATCAAAAAGAAAACGGGCAGAGAAATCTCTGCCCGTTAATTGTTTTATTATTCGTCTTCTGCGTTTGCCTTTGCTTCTTCAATAACCTTCTGAGCAACGTTTTCGGGAGCTGCTTCATAGTGGTCAAATTCAAATGCAAAGTGGCCTCTGCCGATTGTTACTGAACGGAGGACGGTTGCGAAATCGCCCATTTCAGCCATGGGAACTTCAGCAACAAGTTCCTGCATCTTGGGATCGTCTTCGCAGGGACCCATACCGAGAACACGGCCTCTTCTCTTTGTGATATCACCCATGATGTCACCGAGATTGTCGCCGGGCATATAAGCCTTGAGTGAGCCGTAGGGTTCAAGAAGCTTGGGGTTAGCCTGAGGCATACCGTTCTTATAAGCAATCTTTGCAGCCATCTTGAATGCCATTTCGTTTGAGTCAACGGGATGTGATGAACCGTCGTAAAGAGTTGCTCTTAAGCCAACAACGGGGTAACCTGCAAGCGGTCCCTTAAGGATAGCTTCGCGAAGACCCTTTTCAACTGCGGGGAAGAAGTTCTTGGGAACTGAGCCGCCAACAACTCTTTCTGCAAATTCGAAATCTTCTGTATCGATATGTTCAAATTCAATCCAAACGTCACCGAACTGGCCGCTACCGCCTGACTGTTTCTTGTGTCTGCCCTGAACAGCAACTTTCTTGCTGATGGTTTCTCTGTAAGCAACCTTGGGAACTGTAAGGTCAACTTCAACGCCGAACTTATTCTTAAGCTTTGTAACAACAGAGTCAAGATGCTGTTCGCCGAGACCTGTGATAATCTGCTCTTTTGTTTCAACGTTAGTGGTGTAGCTGATTGTAAGGTCTTCTTCTGAAAGTCTGTTAAGACCTGCAGCAACCTTATCTTCTTCACCCTTCTTACGTGTCTTAACTGCCATGGGAAGGCAGGGCTTGGGGAAGCTTACGCCCTTAAGCTGAACGGGTTTCTTGGGTGAGCAGAGAGTATCGCCTGTCTTGAAGCCTGAAAGCTTTGTGATAACGCCGATGTCACCTGCAAGGATTGCGGGAGCTTCTTCCTGCTTTCCGCCCTTGGGGAAGAGGAGTTTACCCATTCTTTCGGTTTCACCTGTACGTTCATTGTAAGCGGGTGTATCGGGAGTGATTTTACCCGAAATAACCTTGAAATATGACATCTTACCAACGAAGGGGTCAGCAACAGTCTTGAAGCAGATAGCTGCAAGGTCGCCGTTTTCGTCGCAGGTAATGTCGCCTTCCGATGCAACTGAAGCTGCGTCGGGAGCTGACTGAACGATGCTGTTATTGATAAGGTCAACAGCTTCAAGCTGATAACCTGAGCAAGCATAAACAGGGCAAATGTCGCCGGCAAGGATACCGGTCTTAAGACCTCTGTCGATTTCTTCATCTGTAAGTGCTTCGCCGTCAAAGAACTTCATCATAAGGTCTTCGTCAGCACTTGCAACAGCTTCGATGAAAGCTTCTTTCATTCTGTTTGTTCTTTCATCATTCTCGGGCATAGGAGCGTCTGAGCGCTTGCCGTCTTTGTATGAGAAAGCTTCGTTACGTGAGAAGTCAACGTAAGAAATAACCTTGTCGCCCTCAACGTAAGGAACAACAACGGGGCAGATCTTGTTGCCGTATTCTTCCTGAAGAGAATCAAATGTCTTGTAGAAGTGTGCGTTTTCACCGTCGCAACGTGTGATAGCGAACATCTTGTTGATGCCTCTTTCGGTTGCTGCCTTATAAGCTTTTTCAGCGCCAACGTCGAGTGTGCTGCCTGAAGCAAGAACGATAAGAACTGCACCTGCTGCACGCATGCCTTCGCTCATGCCGCCTGCGAAGTCAAAAAGGCCGGGAGTGTCGATTATATTGATTTTAGTGTCCTTCCATTCAAATGAAGCAATAGCTGAAGCTATTGAACACTTACGTCTTTTTTCTTCAGCGTCAAAGTCGAGAACGGTGTTGCCGTCTGCAACTCTGCCGAGTCTGTCACTTGCGTTTGAGATGTAAAGCATAGCTTCTGCAAGTGTGGTTTTGCCTCTGCCGGCATGACCGGCGAGAACGATGTTTCTGATGTCTTTTGCACTGTAGGCTTTCAAAATGGTTCCTCCTTAGTATATGCCTTTAACAGCCGAAGCTGAAAATTATCAAGGCTGAGAAAATATAATATGCACCATATTGAATGTGATTATATCACAAAAGTTTTCCAATTTCAATTACTTTTTTGTTATTTTTTATGAATATTTACCTGTAATTTTTCTTTTTTGTAATTCTTTAAGACACTTTTATTTCGGATATGTTTTAACTTAACAAAAAATATAAATGATGTTTGTGAAAAATAAATAAAACCGCCGTGAACTTTACACAGCGGTTTTGATAATCAGTTTTCTGTTTGTACGGGAACGTTTTCTTCAGCCTTCTTTTCTTCTTCTGCCGGAAGCTGAGCATCGGTTTTTTCAGGTTCATCAGTTTTTTCTTCAAATTTCTTTCTTCCGTAAAGATGAATGATTCCTTCCTGATTAAGAACTTTGATAAGAACAAAGGAAATGGGAAGCACAAACATTCCGATAACTCCGAAAAGCTGAAGACCGACGTACATTCCGAAAAGTGTAAGAATGGGATGGATACCGACGTTCATTGCAACGAGCTTGGGCTCGATTATCTGGCGGACAACCGTAATAACCGCATAAAGCACAACAAGACCGATTGCAAGAGCGGTGTTGCCTGAAAAGAGGTTATATACTGCCCAGGGGATGAGAATTGTGCCTGTTCCCAGAACGGGAAGGATATCAAGAACAGCGGTACAAAGGGCAATTGCGATGATGTATCCGTTTGTGTAAATATCAAAAAGAGCAAGAACGTTAAGTCCGATTGCAACCTCACAGAACGTGATGAATATAATGGTTGAGTAAGACTTAATCATTTTACCGATTATATCGCCTAAAATATGCTTGGTTTTAACCAATGCTTCTTCCTGCTTTTCGGAAACGTTTCTCTTTACCATATCAACGATGTTATCATAGTCGCAGGTGATGAAGAAACAGGCGATAATTCCGATGAGAATTCCTGTGAGGAACGCGGGGATACCTTTGATGGTATTCCAGATACCGCCGAGAGGAGCGGAAAGCATTGACATATCGAAGCCTTCGGCAGACAATCCTGTCTTTTCGCCGATGGCAGCCAGACCTTCAGTCTTAACCTTCGGAATCAGGCTGTCAAAAAATCCGGTTATTGCATCAACGGCACTCGCTTCAATTTTGTCGGGAAGAAAAGCAACTGCGTCAACCGACCATACTTTTATCGCTTCAAGAGTTGTGGGTATGTCATTGAATTTTGAAAACAGATATTTTGAAAATTCTCTCAGTTCATCAACAAGCTTGTATCCGATAAAGAAAAGAACGGATATAACAGCACCGAGAGATATAATTACGAGAACACTCGCTATAAAACCTTTTTTTATTTTAATTTTTTTAGCGATGAACCGTATGGGCTTTTGCATTATTACAGCAAAAATAAAAGCAAAAATAAACGGAGCTACAAGACCAAGAAGATACTCCATAAACATATAAAACACAAAAGCGACAACCGCAAAGTAAGCAATGTTAATTAAATTTCTGCGCCTTTTCTCTGTTAAATTCATTTTTTTACCCCCTCTGTGCGGATATCATATGTTATTTTACACCAAAAATTTGAAAAACGCAATTTAATATTATAAAATTTTAGAAAAACTTAACAAACTTTGAAAATTACTCTTTATTATTTGAAAAAAGTGTGATAATATATTAATAATTATCTTATAAACATATTTATTTTGGAAAGGAAGTGTGTTTTGTGTACGTAGCAATTCTCGGTTACGGAGTAGTAGGCTCCGGCGTAGCAACCCTTCTTAAGAAAAATCATGAGCACATTGTAAAGAAAAGTCTTCAGGATACAATGGAGCTTAAATATATTCTTGACCGCCGAACATTCCCCGGCGATCCTTACGAGCATCTTGTAAGCACCGATTTTACAAAAATCGTTGAAGATGACGAAGTAAAGATTGTTGTTGAAACAATGGGCGGCCTTCATCCCGCATACGAATACGTTCTCGCAAGCCTCAAGGCGGGCAAGCACGTTGTAACCTCAAACAAAGAGCTTGTTGCCGTTAAGGGCTATGAGCTTCTTAAGGTTGCGGAAGAACATAACGTAAACTTCCTCTTTGAGGCAAGTGTAGGCGGCGGTATTCCCATCATCAGACCCATCAGCCAGTGCCTTGCCGCAAATGATATTGACGAAATTGCAGGTATCCTCAACGGTACAACCAATTTCATTCTCACAAAGATGATCAACGACGGTATGACCTTTGAGGAGGCTCTTCTTCTTGCCCAGACAAACGGCTATGCAGAGCGTGACCCCTCCGCTGACGTTGACGGTTTTGACGCTTGCAGAAAGATTTGTATTCTTGCAGCTCTCTGCTTCGGCAAGCACGTATATCCCGACGGCGTTTACACCGAAGGCATCAGAAAGATTACTCTTGCCGACGTTGAATATGCCCGCGCATGGGGCGGCGTAATCAAGCTTATCGCAAGAGCAAAGCAGCTTGAAGACGGCAGAGTTGCCGTTATGGTTTCACCCGCATTTGTTCAGAATCACAGCCAGCTTGCAAGCGTTGACGACGTTTTCAATGCAATCCTTGTAAGAGGCGACGCAATCGGCGACGTTGTATTCTACGGTAAGGGTGCGGGCAAAATGCCCACAGCAAGTGCCGTTGTTGCAGATGTTATCGACTGCGCAAGACACATGGAACGCAAAAAGTTCTTCGGCTGGCAGGACAGCGAAGAAGGCTACGTTGCAGATTATCTTGAAACAAAATCAAGCTTCTACGTACGTATGTCTTCAGACGATGCCGCTGCAGCCCTTGTTCAGATAAACAAAGCTTTTGGTGCGGTTACAATGCTTGCAGGCGTTGACGCTCCCGACGGCGAATTCGCTTTCACAACCGCAATCATCAGCGAAAAAGAGCTTGCGGAAAAACTGCCTGAAATAACAAGCGCAAAGGCAGAATCGGTTATCAGAATCACCGATTATTAATCAGTTAATTTTCACCTTATTGGAGGTTTATTATGGCATTGATAGTTCAGAAATTCGGCGGAAGCTCCGTTGCCAACGCTGAAAGAGTAATGAATGTTGCCCGAATTGTAACCGATACTTACAAAGAAGGCAATGACGTTGTTGTTGTTGTTTCAGCACAGGGCGACACAACTGACGACCTTATTGAAAAAGCAAAGGAAATCAATCCCAAGGCTTCAAAGAGAGAAATGGATATGCTTCTTGCTTCGGGCGAGCAGATTTCAATTTCACTCCTTGCAATGGCAATTGAAAGCCTCGGTTATCCCGCTTGCTCACTTCTCGGCTGGCAGGCAGGATTCTCAACCAATTCCGTTTACGGCAGCGCAAGAATCAAGAAGGTTAACGCTGACCGAATCAAGATGGAAATTGCAAAGAAAAACATCGTTATCGTTGCCGGCTTCCAGGGTCTTAACAGATACGATGACATAACAACTCTCGGCAGAGGCGGCTCGGATACAAGCGCAGTTGCAATCGCAGCTTCAATGCACGCAGACCGCTGCCAGATTTTCACCGACGTTGAAGGCGTTTACACCGCAGATCCCAGAAAGATCAAGGGTGCACAGAAGCTTGAGGAAATCACCTATGACGAAATGCTTGAGCTTGCAACTCTCGGTGCACAGGTACTCAACAACCGTTCGGTTGAAATGGCTAAAAAATATAACGTAACACTCGAAGTGCTTTCAAGCCTTGTTCGCAAGCCCGGCACAATTGTTAAGGAGGTAACTACCATGGAAAAAATGCTCATCAGAGGCGTAACTAAGGATACAGATGTTGCAAGAATCTCAATCATCGGCGTACCCAACGTACCCGGTATTGCTTATAAAATCTTCGGCAAGCTCGCTGCCAAGAATATCAACGTAGATATTATTCTTCAGTCAGTCGGCAGAGGCGAAACAAAGGATATTGCTTTCACAATCAGCAAGGCACACGGCGATGAAGCTGTTGAAATCCTTAAGGGTCTTGACCTTCTCAGCGGACTTGACATCGTTTGCGACACAGACGTTGCAAAGGTGTCGGTAGTAGGCGCAGGTATGGAAACACATCCCGGCGTTGCATCAACAATGTTTGAAGCTCTTTTTGAAGCTGACATCAATATTCAGATGATCGCAACAAGCGAAATCAAGATTTCTGTTCTTATTGCAGCAGAAGATGCTGACAAGGCAGTTGAAGCTGTCCACAACGCATTCATTCCCGCAATCAGCTGATTATAATATAATGTAATAAATAAGGAAGGCTCAAAGCCTTCCGATATGCCCCCATAGTTAAATGGATATAATAAATCCCTCCTAAGGATTAGTTGTGAGTTCGATTCTCGCTGGGGGTGCCAGACTCCGACAAATTTTTTTGTCGGAGTTTTTTGTTGCAAAACAAACAATGTGTGCTATAATTAATCTGTTATTCGGGGAAACAGGTGAAAATCCTGTACGAGCCCGTCGCCGTGATGTGCATTTTAGTTTGTCTTTCTTACCCGATGCCGCAAATCGGGGAAAAGGTCATTGGGCGTTGCCTGAGAAGACCGATTGACAAAGCACAGAGTCGAAATATCCGATAACAGATAAAACCTCTTTTTATAATCGCGAGTGCCGATTCAGAGGGAATTTAATATTAAGGAGAATGCTTTATGCAAAAGACGAAATTCACAAGAATTTTGTCGGTTATCCTTTGTGTTGTGCTTATTGCGGCTACAGCACTTTTCACAAGCGGTTGTTCCGACAAAAAAAGTTACGAACCTCCGAAGGAAGTTACAACTCTTTCCGAAGGAGTATCAGAACTCGGTGAGGGCGAGAAATCATTTGCCTTCACAATCACCGATGCTGACGGCAACGAAACCGAGCTTAAAATCAACACCGATAAAACACTTGTCGGCGAAGCTTTACAGGAACTCGGTCTGCTTGCGGGCGAAGAAGGTCCCTACGGTCTTTACGTTAAAACCGTAAACGGCATCACCGTTGATTATGATACCGACGGAAAATACTGGGCTTTTTATATCGACGGAGAGTATGCTCCCACAGGCGTTGACGTTACCGAAATCAAAGAGGGCGCAACCTACTCGTTCAAGGTTGAAAAATGAAAAACAGGGTAAAAGAAATCGCGGTTTTCAGTATGCTCGGTGCGGTTATGTTCGCATCAAAAATGCTGATGGAGATTCTGCCAAATATTCATTTGCTCGGCACGTTCATCGTTGCGATAACGGTTGTATACAGAAAAAAGGCTCTGTATCCGATTTATATTTACGTTTTGCTCAACGGAATTTTCGCGGGCTTTGCAATGTGGTGGATACCGTATCTTTATATCTGGACGATTCTCTGGGCGGCGGTTATGCTTCTGCCGAAGAATATGCCGCTGAAAATTGCTCCGTTTGTGTATATGACTGTCTGTGCGCTTCACGGGTTTGCCTACGGAGTGCTTTACGCACCCGCACAGGCGCTGATGTTCGGGCTTAATTTTGACGCAACCCTCACCTGGATTGCAGCAGGTCTGCCGTTTGATATAACGCACGGAATCAGCAATCTCTGCTGCGGAATACTGATAATGCCGCTGATAAAATTGCTTAAAAATTCAGAAAAAATAACAAGATAAATAAAGGGTCGGTGATTTTCACCGACCCTTTAACTTTTCACTACAACAAAAGCCCCCGTCTTTCGACGAGGGCTTAAATTATTCATTCAAGGATTAGTCAGCTTTGGGAGCGTAGAGATCCTTAAGACGAAGAAGATGTTCGTATCTGTCAGCTGCAGTCTGCTCAGCCTTTGCGAAGAGTTCTTCAGCTCTTTCGGGGAATGAGCGTGTGAGTGATGAGTAACGAGCTTCGTTGAGAAGGAATTCTCTGTAGCTGCCTGTTGCGGGCTTACTGTCGATTGTGAAGGGATTCTTGCCTTCTGCCTTGAGTGCGGGGTTGTAACGGAACATATTCCAGTAACCGCATTCAACAGCCTTCTTCATTTCAGCCTGGCAGTTAACCATACCGCCCTTGATTGAGTGCATTTCACAGGGAGCGTATGCGATGATGATTGAGGGACCGTTGTAAGCTTCTGCTTCTGCAATAGCCTTGATGGTCTGGTTCTGATCAGCACCCATAGCGATCTGAGCAACGTAAACGTAGCCGTAGCTCATTGCGATTTCAGCAAGTGACTTCTTAGCGTTGCCCTTACCAGCTGCTGCGAACTGTGCAACCTGGCCGATGTTTGAAGCCTTTGAAGCCTGACCGCCTGTGTTTGAGTAAACTTCGGTATCGAATACCATGATGTTTACGTCTTCGCCTGCTGCAAGAACGTGGTCAACACCGCCGAAGCCGATGTCATATGCCCAACCGTCGCCGCCGAAGATCCAGATTGACTTCTTAGCGAGGTATTCCTTGCTTGCAAGGATTTCTTTGCATGTATCGCAATCAACGCCTTCAAGAGCTGCAACGAGAGCTTCTGTTGCTGCCTTGTTAGCTGCGCCGTCGTTAACTGTGTCAAGGTATGCCTTTGCAGCAGCCTTGATTTCTTCTGAAGCACATTCAGCAGCTGCTACTGTTTCAACCTTAGCGATAAGGCTGTTACGGATAGCGTTCTGGCCGAGGTACATACCGTAGCCGTGTTCTGCGTTGTCTTCGAAGAGTGAGTTAGCCCAAGCGGGACCGTGGCCCTTCTTGTTAACTGTGTAGGGTGATGTAGCTGCGGGACCGCCCCAGATTGATGAACAGCCTGTTGCATTTGAGATGTACATTCTGTCACCGAAGAGCTGAGTGATAAGGCGTGCATAAGCTGTTTCAGCACAGCCTGCGCATGAGCCTGAGAACTCGAGAAGAGGAGTCTTGTACTGGCTGCCGATAACGGTGTTGTCAGCGATATCTTCCTTAACAGTTACGTTTTCAACCATGTAATCGAATACGGGCTGAAGAGCATCCTGGCTTTCTCTTGAAACCATCTTGAGTGAGTTTGTGGGACAAACGCCTACGCAAACGCCGCAACCCATACAATCGAGGGGTGAAACAGCGAGTGTGTACTTATACTTATCCTTGCCCTTGCCCTTCTTGTCAACGATGATTGCGTTGGCAGGAGCAGCAGCAGCTTCTTCAGCTGTGAGGCAGTAGGGTCTGATTGTTGCGTGGGGGCAAACGTATGAGCACTTGTTACACTGAGCACAAGTTGCACCGTCCCAAGCGGGAACCATAACAGCAACGCCTCTCTTTTCGTAAGCAGCAGCGCCCTGTTCGAATGTACCGTCAGCGTGGTCAACGAATGCTGAAACGGGAAGTGAGTCACCGTTCATAAGGCCAACGGGCTTCATGATGTTATCAACCATCTTAACGAGCTTTTCTGCACCCTTTGATGCTTCGGGAGCTGCGTCGTCAGTTGCATTTGCCCATTCTGCGGGAACGTTGATCTTAACGTAAGCTGATGCACCTGCATCGATAGCTTTTTCGTTCATTTCAACGATTTCCTTACCCTTCTTCATGAACTTCTGAGCTTTTTCCTTCATGTAGCCGATTGCTTCCTCAGCGGGAAGAACCTTTGAAAGTGAGAAGAAAGCTGACTGAAGAACGGTGTTTGTTCTCTTGCCGAGACCGATCTGTGCAGCAAGGTCGATAGCGTTAACAGTGTAAAGCTGAACGTTGTTCTTTGCAATGTAACGTTTTGCTTCTGCAGGCATGTGTTTGTCGAGTTCTTCTGCTGACCACTGGCAGTTGATAAGGAATACACCGCCGGGTTTAACGTCGTTAACCATCTTGTAACCCTTGATTACATAAGTCGGAGGCCAAGCGGTCTTAGGAAGACAATTAAACTCACCAACTCCTTGGCTCACAGAACGACATGGCTACGATCCGACTTGGCATGTGTTTGTCGAGTTCTTCTGCTGACCACTGGCAGTTGATAAGGAATACACCGCCGGGTTTAACGTCGTTAACCATCTTGTAACCCTTGATTACAT
>JAZQKN010000162.1:0-6490 GCA_045542175.1 Acutalibacteraceae bacterium
AATTATATCTAAACACCCGAAGGTGTTTACATCATTTTCAGAGCTTAATCGCTCAGTCAGTTCTACACTGACTTCTTTTCTCGTTTCTCACGAGAATTACTGTTGTACTTTGAAGTACTTCTCAAATTAATCTTCAAGGGTTATTTTTCTTCTCGTTGTTTAATTTTCAAGGTGCGTTGTGCGTCTCTGTATTTCAGAGCGCTCCGATATATTACCAAATCCAAGCCCTTTTGTCAACACCTTTTTTCAATATTTTTTATCACTCTTGTCAACCGCTCCGTGTGTTTCGCGCGATTGTTACATTAATATACATTATTCGCCTTTTGCGTACAAACAGAAACCGTGCTTTTAACTACAGCCTCAATCAAATAATATATAATGTTTTAAATTATAGAAAAAAGTTTGGGTTTTTTTGAAATTTTCTATTGACAATCTGCAGAATTTGGTATAAAATTATTGCAGTTAGCAGAGACTAACTTATTTTTAGACACACAGTTAGTAACAACTAACCTACTTCTTTGGATATAACGGAGGATAAGCTATGAACACATTGAAATCCGCTAAAATCGGACAGACAGTTAAGGTTATCAAGCTTCACGGTGAAGGACCTGTCAGACGCAGAATTATGGATATGGGCATAACCAAGGGTGTTGAAATTTTCATCCGCAAGGTTGCTCCCCTCGGAGATCCGATTGAAGTAACCGTCAGAGGCTACGAACTTTCGCTCAGAAAGTCAGACGCTGAGATGATTGAAATCGAATAAAGCTGTAGTAAATAATGTTTTTATATAAAGGAGAACACCCAGATGAGCATTAAAATTGCCCTTGCCGGCAATCCAAACAGCGGCAAAACAACACTTTTCAACATACTTACCGGTTCAAACCAATACGTAGGTAACTGGCCCGGCGTAACTGTTGAAAAGAAGGAAGGTAAACTTAAAGGCGAGAAAGACGTAATTATTCAGGACTTACCCGGTATTTACTCTTTATCCCCCTATTCACCCGAAGAAGTTGTTACCCGTACATATCTTGTAAACGAGCATCCCGATGCCATTCTTAACATTGTTGATGCCACAAACATTGAAAGAAACCTTTATCTGACAACACAGCTTATCGAACTCGGACACCCCGTTGTTGTTGCACTCAATATGATTGACCTTGTTCGCAAGAATGGTGACACCATTGACCTTGAAAAGCTCGGTGCCGCACTTCGCTGCGAAGTTGTTGAAATCAGTGCACTCAAGGGCGAAGGCTGTTTTGAAGCCGCAAAGAAAGCGGTTGAACGTGCAAGAAGCCACACTCACGGCGATATGCCCCACGTATTTAACGGAAGCGTTGAGCACGCACTTGCACACATTGAAGAATCAATCGAAGGAAAGACCGAAAGCAATTATCTTCGCTGGTTTGCAATTAAGCTTTTCGAAAGAGATGAGATGGTCCGCAAAGAGCTCGGTCTCGGAGACGAACTTCTCTTTCACCTTGAACAGCACATTGTTGACTGCGAAAAAGAGCTTGACGACGATGCCGAAAGCATCATCGCTGACCAGAGATACAGATACATCGGCGGTGCGGTTGACAAAGCGGTTAAACGCAAAAGATCAAAATACAGTCTTTCACTTTCCGATAAAATCGACAAGGTTATCACAAACAGAATTCTTGCTTTACCGATTTTTGCAGGCGTTATGTTCCTCATGTATTCAATTGCAATGGGAAGCTTCCCCTTCTCAATCGGCACTATGGGTACGGATTGGGCAAACGACGTTCTCTTCGGCGAATGGATTCCCTTGTTGTTTGACAAAATATTAACCGCTCTTAACGTAAGCGGCTGGCTTTATGACCTTATAATCGACGGTATTCTTGCAGGCGTAGGCGCAGTTCTCGGATTTGTTCCTCAGATTCTTGTTCTCTGCTTCCTTCTTGCTATTCTCGAAGACGTCGGATATATGTCACGAGTTGCTTTCATTATGGACAGAATTCTCAGAAAATTCGGTCTTTCGGGTAAGAGCATTATCCCCATGCTTGTTGCTACAGGCTGTGGTGTTCCCGGTATTCTTGCTTCAAGAACAATCGAACAGGAAAGAGACAGAAAAATTACAATAATGACAACGGGATTTATCCCTTGCGGTGCGAAAATGCCTATCATCGGACTCTTCGCGGGTGCAGTTTTCAACAACTCTCCTCTTGTTGCAACGTCAGCATTTTTCATCGGCGTTTCAGCAGTTGTTATTTCAGGCGTTATCCTTAAGAAATTCAAATCACTTGCTGGCAAACCTGCACCTTTTGTTATGGAGCTTCCCACATACCATCTCCCCTCGCCTCGCAACGTTTTCCGTTCAACTCTTGAACGCGGTTGGGATTTTGTAAAACGTGCTTGCACAATTATTCTTCTCAGCTCAATCGTACTTTGGTTCCTTCAGGGCTACGGCATCGTTGACGGTGCGTTCGGTGCGGTTGAAGACAACAACACTTCACTTCTTGCACAGCTTGGCAAAGCAGTTGCCTGGATATTCTATCCCCTCGGCTGGATGGGTGATATGGCATGGAAGGCTGCCGTTGCTACCATCACAGGTCTTATCGCAAAAGAAGAAGTTGTTATGACCTTCGGTACTCTTTACAACTTCGGCGGTGAACTGAGCGAAACAGGCGATGAAATCTGGAAGCAGATTGCCGCTGATTTCGGTCCCCTTCGTGCATACAGCTTTATGATATTCAATCTTCTCTGTGCTCCCTGCTTTGCAGCTATGGGTGCAATCAAAAGAGAAATGGGCAACGCAAAATGGACAGCAGCTTCAATCGGCTATATGACCGCTTTTGCTTACGTTGTTTCACTTATTGTATATCAGCTCGGCACTCTTATTTCAACAGGCGTATTCACCGTATGGAGCGCAGTTGCAATTGTTTTGCTTGCGGCTCTCATTTATCTTATAGTACGCAAAAACAAATACGCAAACACAAATCCTCTTAAAAAATAAATTACGAAAGGAGTCGGCAAAATGATTGCCTGGATTTCAGCAAACATTGGCACAATAATCGTTCTTGCGGTAATTGTTTTAATCGTTGCGGCAATAATTGTTAAAATGGTAAAAGACAAAAAAAGCGGCAAATCTCCCTGTGGCTGTAACTGCAGCGGCTGTTCAATGAGCGGCTCCTGTCACGGTAAATAAAACACTTCATTGAATCATAATATATCTTTCTCCTCTGAAAAGCCCCCGGTCAGCAGTTGACCGAGGGCTTTTTTCTTTACATCCATGAAGTTTTGTCGCCGTCAAGCGAAAGAAGATGAGATATATCATTCTGAAACGCAAGCTTGGCATCAATGCCGTGCCTGAAATTTATTTTGGTAACCGAAGTGTTGTAAACACTGAATCTGAGAGGAATTTCAATCGGTATTCCGAGAGCGGCTTTAATAAGGCTCTGAATATACATTCCGTGAGAAACAACGGCAACGCATTCGCCGTTTTTATATTTCTCTTTAAGGTCATTAATAAAGCACTTTGCACGCTCAATGCTTTCTTCATCGCTTTCATTGTAATTCACAAACTCACCGTCAACAATTGCGGTATCTCTTTCGAGAAGTCTGTTATCAACAATTATATTTCCGCCGATTGCCTGTGCGGTTTTTCTTGCGCGGAGCAAGGGACTTGAATAAACTGCATCGAGCCAGACGTTATCGAAACGGTGACCGAGGGCTTTAACCTGTTTTTCTCCGTGAGCGGAAAGATGAGGATTGACCCTGTCAAAATCTTCGTCGGTTTCGATGTTACCCATACTTTCGGCATGGCGGATTAAATATAACTGCAACGTAATATCATCGTTACGCATCTTTTCACCTCAGATACAGTACAAATTCATATCCCAGCAAGGGATATAAGGGTGACGTCTTATATGGAATTCATATTCAGTGTTAAGCTGATATATCTTTAACGGAAGTTCAAAAATATCGCTGAATTTGTGATACAAAGCAACGTTCAGCTTCGGCTTTTGTTCGCTGATTGTCTTTTCACCGCCGCAAAGTGCTTCATATTCCGCACCCTCAACGTCAAATTTGATATAAGTAACTCTTCTTCCCTTACAAATTTCATCTATCGTTGCCGTTTCGATTTCTTCACCCTTATCGGAAATTGCAGACTGTCTGCCTGCCGCAGAATTGAAAGTCGCAACGCCGTCGGATTTATAGATTGCTTTTTGCAAAGTTACAACGTCGGGCATATTTTCAAGATGCTCACAAAGTTTTTTAAAGCTTCGTCTGTCGGGCTCAACGGCGATTATACTGCCGTAAGTACCGCCTGAATATTCAAGCAATTCGTCAACGGTATCCCCCCTGTATGCGCCGAGGTCAAGAAAATGCTCGTTCGGTGAAGGCTTGAAAAATCCGCAGAAAGCTTCATTCTTTTCGGTTGTTACGCTTTTGAGAGTTTCAAGCTCGCCGCCATACATAAAATTGATACAGCCTGCAAAAATCCTCTTTGATTCTTCATCGAAAAGGTTATATGCGGCATTTATTTTATCTTCATTTTCAGCGATGAATTCATCGGTAAAAAGCTCGTTTCCCACAACGGGCACGCAAGGCACAAGCACTCTGTATTCTTTTGCTAAACCGTAAACATGCTCCATAACCTCGGGTATACAGCTTGCGAAAGAAACGGCAATTATAAAATCGCCCTCAAATTCGGAAAGCTTCTTCACCTTAAAACCTCTGAAACTCTGTCCCCTTACGAAAGCATCGCTTGCGGTTACACCGAGAACAGAGATTCCGAGACGGTTGAATTCATCAATCACCTTGTCCGCACCGTTGCCCATTCCGTAAATAACAACGGGCAGATTGCTTTCTTTGATTTTCTGCCAGGAAGATTTTTCTTCAAGTTTAAAATCCAGCATCGGTATACCGCCTTGTTTTAAAAATCCCCCGAATAAATCGGGGGTTGTTTTTATTCATCGTAATAGAATCTTGAAACTCTGGGCATAAAAGTACAGATAATTTCATAATTGAAGCTGTCTGCAAGTGCTCCGAGCTCTTCGGCTGAAATTCTCTCGCCCATACTCTCGCCCATAATTACCGCAAGGTCGCCTGTTTTAACGTCATCAATGTGAGTTACGTCAACCATAATCTGGTCCATACACACCCTGCCCACAACGGGAGCTCTCTTGCCGTTGATAAGCACAACGCCGTTATTGGAATAGGCCCTTGAATAACCGTCGGCATAACCGATGCAGACAGTTGCGATTTTGCGATCTTCGGGTGTTATATATGCGTGGCCGTAGCCGATACCCGTGCCCGCCTCAACTTCTTTAACGTGAATAACGTGGCTGAGCACTTCCATTGCGGGTTTAAGGCTTACCTTGTTTTTATCAACTTCTTCCGACGGATAAAGGCCGTAGAGAGAAATGCCGAGTCTTACCAAATCATAGTGATTATCAAAATCAATTGCCGCCGCACTGTTGCAGATATGCTTTACGGGAATTTCAACTCCCCTGCTTTCAAGCTTTTCAATGAAACTGTCAAAGCGTCTTATCTGCTCGTATGCGCTTGATTTATCCTTGCTGTCAGCACAGGCAAGGTGGCTGAAAAGACCCTCAACCTTTACAGAGGGAAGCTGAGCAATTCTTTTTACGGTGTCGGCGCTTTCATCGGTATCTTTAAAACCGATTCTTTCCATACCCGTATCAACCGCTATGTGCATAACGGCTTCTTCGCCGAGTCTTTTTGCCGCCTCTGAAAGCTTCACTGCATCTTCATAGCTGTAAATGGTTGCAATCAGATCATAGTTAATCAGCTTTTCAAACTGTGCGGGGCTGGTATAGGTCAATATCAGAATAGGCTTTTTAATGCCGTTTTCACGCAAAACGGTTGCTTCCTCAATAACCGAAACCGCAAAGTAATCCGTCATACTTTCAAGCATCTGTGAAACCTTGACAGAGCCGTGACCGTAAGCATCAGCTTTAACAACCGCCATTGTTTTAACCTCAGGAGCAAGGTTGCTCTTAAGCTGCTCAAAATTATATCTGATTGCATTGAGATTAACACAGGCAAAACTGCGGTAATAACCGTGAGGTCCGTATTTTTTCTTCATATTATCACCTTAAATCCGTTGTAGAGATTAAGAATTATAAGCATAACCATTACAGAAACAAAAACTTTTCTGATAAGCTTATCATCGAATTTTTTGTTGAGTGTGTTACCGATTATTCCGCCGAGGATTGCCGCGGGCAGAATAAACGAAAGAGTTTTCCACTGATGCGCATACGGCGTTATACCGTCGGTTGCAAAAAGAGTTATCATTTTTGAAAGCTGTGAGAAAAATATAATTGCAACTGAATACACCGCAGATTCTTTAACGTTAAGAGAAAAGAAAAGAGTCAGCACGGCAACGATTATCGGGCCGCCGCCTATTCCGAGGAATGAAGCGAAAAAACCGAGCACAAGACCGACAGCAAGAATAGCCGCCTTGCTTTTAACGTGGAATGAAAACTTGCATTTTCCCACGTAGATG
>JAZQKN010000163.1:0-3658 GCA_045542175.1 Acutalibacteraceae bacterium
GATTCTCATATCAGCAATGCGGTCAACATAGATTTCAATATCGGTCAGAAATCTTCTGAAATCCTCGTGGGTTGCAATTTCACAAAGCAATCTCGTGTTAATCTTTCCGCTTTCAAGTAAATCAATCATATCATCACTCAGATGCAGATTATTGATGTCTGCATTCGGGTGATTTTTTTGTTCAGTCAAACCGAGCAGATAATCGGTTGAAACACCGTAGAAATTTGCAAGTGTGACAAGATTAAACGGACTCATATCCTTGTATTCTTCGGTTTCGTATTTGCCAAGTGCAGATTTAGAAATGCCCGTTTTCTCGGCAAGCTGTTCAAGAGTCAGCTTTTGTTCTGTTCTCAGATCCTTCAGTCGTTCTTGTATTGTTAATTTTAAGTACATATCATCACTCCTTTAATTTAATTATATAGTATTTGATGTCCGTTTTGTGGTACTTTGTGTCGATTTTTCGGTAAATTTACAGTTATTGAACGAAAAAACTGCCCTCACAGGAGAGCAGTTGAAAGTTTGATTTTTATTCATTTATAGTTTTTTGTTTTTCTTTCAGCATTTTATTTAGTTTTTGCGTATTTCTCCTGATTACGGAATAAATAACCGCCCAAATTGCAAGATAGCCCACAACAAAAATACCCGAAAAAACGAGAACGGGGATCCAACCCCAATCAAGCCAATCGTTGAGAAGATAAGTGGCTAAATAGCTGGCATATAGGACTGCGCCGTGAATCAGAATTGCAATCATCAGAGGCAACCGTTCAATTTGATAGACAGCATTCATACCACCTGCAACAAAAGCAAGGAGAGTTATTGAAAATATGCCGATGCATACCTGATTTACACTCAGCGTTTCAACAGCACCCTTATAATGTAAAATCAGATATAAAACCGCCAGAATGATTGGACCGAAACCGCAGGCTGTTAACCCTCGGCGAAAAAATTCCGAAACAAACCTTTTCATATTCATTCATACCTCCTTCTTATCTGTGAAAAACAACGTCTTGAAACATATTCACGGTAACCGCATTGAAACACGGCATCAACACCGCCGCTGAACGCAGCATCAAACCGCAGAATACGGTGTTCGTTGGCAAGGGTGGATTTGTTGATACGGATAAAATAGGAAGGCAAAACATCCTCTAAATCACGGAGTCTGTCTTGAATGCGATATTGGTTCCCGTTCACATCAATTGCAATTACTTTTCTGTCAAGAACGGTAATGCACTCTATTTCCTGAAATGTTAATTTACGCATTTCATCGTCCTTGTGCCCCATAATACTGTCCGTACCTGAATAGCTGCAGACAAGGTTTTCTATCTGCTGTGTCAGAGAAGAAGGCTCATGAACGATGGCAATTATCTCTTCATCTGCATTTTTGTCGATAATCAGTTTATATTTCATCGCATCAAATCCTTACTGTTTTTTCATTTGCTTAAGGAAAAAGAACACGGCAACCGCTGTTATAGATATACAGTATATAATTATCGGAAGAATGTGTGAAAACGCAAGCTCAGAGTTTCCTCCGAACAATGCTTTTTCTGCTTCTGCTGCGCGAAAGAACGGCAACGCATTAGCGAACTTTTCAAAAAAACCACCGACAAGCTTCAAATCAAACCACACACCCGAAAGCCATGCGGAGAGATTGGTAAGCAATGCACCGCAAATGCCGCCGACCTGCTTGACGCCGAAAATACTGCCGCACAAAAGTCCCAATGCAATATTGAATACAGCCATTGGAATTATGCCGATAACGGCATATATAATATTTGCACTCACAGTCAATCCCAAAGGAATCGCAAACAGATAGCATATGACCGTCTGGGCGAGTGCAATCGGCAAAAGAGGAAGCATATAACCGATGATAAATTCAAATCCCTTAAGCGGTGTTGTATATAATCTCTGCAAAAAAGCGCTTTCACGATCTTTGGCAACCAGCGTTGCGGAGAAAAGCGTCATAAATGACAGACCGAATACGGTAATACCCGGTGTAAGGGTATCAATTTCAAATAGACTTACGGGAATGTTCCTTTGCAATGCACTCAGAAGCATCAGCAATACTAAAGGGAATCCTAGACCGAAGCCGAGATTGAGAGGGTCACGCAAAATCTCTTTTGCGTTTCTTTTTGCAAAAGTAAGCATTCTCATACTGTGCCCTCCTTTACGATTGAAACGAAGGCTGCTTCAAAATCGTTTGTGCCTGCTTTTTGTTTCAATTCTTCTGCCGTTCCCACCGCAAGAAGCTTACCGTCTTTCATAATGCCGATGCGGTCCGAAAGAGCTTCCGCTTCTTCCATATAGTGCGTTGTCAGGATAACAGTAGCTTTACCTTTCAGAGAGCGAATCACATCCCAAAGCTCGTGCCGTGCAATAACGTCAAGACCGAGAGTCGGGTCGTCAAGAAAAAGTATTTTCGGTTCGCTGATAAGTGCCATTGCAATGCTGACACGACGCTGCCAACCGCCCGACAACTTTCCTGCTTTTCTTTTCAAAACGGAATCCAATGAAAATTGCCCGCAAAGTTCCTCAATTCTTTTCTTTGTTTTCTCTCTGGTGAAACTATAAATTCCACAGATTAGCTCCAAATTTTCTTTTACGGAAAGATTCGGTGCAACTGCGGTTTCCTGAGGGGAAACGCCGATTAATTGCTTCACCTGTTCAGATTGCGTTGTTATGCTGTATCCGCCTACAAACGCATCACCGTTGGATGGCTTTGTCAGGCAGGTTAACATTTTTATTGTTGTGGTTTTTCCCGCACCGTTAACACCCAACAGCGAAAACAGTTCACCTTGCCGTATTTCTAAATTGAGCTTGTTTACAGCAGTCAGATTTTTGTAGTGCTTTACGAGCTCAACTGTTTTTATCTCTTGCATTTATGTTATCCTCCTTTTTGTTTGCAGTACCATCATAGCTAATATAAAAGAAGAAATGCTGAGTTTTGTCTGTTCGGTCATTTTTGGTGTCTAATCGGTTATAAAATGCTTTCACGCCCCGTTATTATATAATATCCTTCTTGAATCGCAGAAAATGTTGCAACTGCACATACCACCGTGGCACTGTGTTTCAAATCAATAAAATGTTGTGTCATAGGTAACAAAAACAAGAACAGTCCTGTAACCTTGTTTGCGACTGTATGATACGATATCAACTTTTTCGTGCGAACAAAGCCCAATATAATGTTGCCTGCTTTAATGATTAATATGATAACAATCCATATCCATAACCATTTAGTAATATGAATCACCGGAAACAATTTAAATAATGATACAGCTATAAATATTAAGTCAGAAACAGTATCAAATTTTGCTCCGAATTCGCTTATGCTGTTTGTCTTTCTTGCAACAGTTCCGTCTATCATATCAGTAAATCCGCAAATAAGATATGTAATATAAAACTCCGCGGAAAACACAGGAAAGAATATCATCAAAATACTGCAAAAAATTCGGCAACCTGTGATTATGTTTGCAATCTGTTTTTTCATATATTTCCCTCAAAACATTTTTAAATCCAGCTGATTATACCATATTAACACCATAATTTTCAATCCGACTACATGCTCTTGTTACTCTAAAAGTGGCAAGAGTTTTTGTTTTTCCATCCTCTTGGAAATACGGGAAACGGTGAAATTTTTCGCTAAAATGTAGTCAACGGGTAA
>JAZQKN010000164.1:0-58735 GCA_045542175.1 Acutalibacteraceae bacterium
TTGACCCCATCACAAGCGGTGCGGTTGTTGACGAAAGCAGACAGACTTCTCACAAGGGAAGTCGGAGGCCAAGCGGTCTTACAAGAAACATCGTTCAGTGCCTTGACGACTTCAACATTCCCCTTCGTCTGAGCTGCACTGTTATTGATATCCACGGCAACGGAAGAATCGAAGGCGTTACAATCGCAAACGTTGACGAAAACCGCAGACCTATCCCCGGCACGGAAGAATATATCGAATGCGATACTCTTCTTCTTTCGGTCGGTCTTATTCCCGAAAACGAACTCACAAGAGCTGTCGGCATTGACCTTGACCCCATCACAAGCGGTGCGGTTGTTGACGAAAGCAGACAGACTTCTCACAAGGGCGTTTTCGCCTGCGGCAACGTTCTTCACGTTCACGACCTTGTTGACTACGTTACTCTTGAAAGCCAGACAGCCGGCGAAGGTGCCGCAAAGTACGTTCTCGGCGGCGGCGAAGAGCCTGAATACATAACCACAAAGGGTGTAAGCGGTGTAAGATACATCGTTCCCCAGAAGGTTAACGTTAAAAACGAAGGCGACGTTAAGCTCTATTTCAGAGTCGGTCAGGTTTATAAAAATGCAAAAACCGTTGTTAAGTATAACGGTGAAGAAATCATCAGCAAAAAGAGACCCCGTCTTGCTCCCGGCGAAATGGAAAGCGTTATCATCAAAAACGATATGCTTAAAGGCTTTGCAAGCGGCGGCGTGATTGAAATTTCGGTGGAGGAGTGATAGTATGCAGAAAAATATTATTTGCGTTGCGTGCCCCATGGGCTGCGGCATAACTGTTGAAATCGGCGAAAACAACACCGTCATCTCCATCACAGGCAACACCTGTAAAAGAGGCGATGCCTATGCAAGAACAGAAATCACAAATCCCGTAAGAAGCCTTGCTACCACAGTTAAGGTAGACGGCGGTATTTATAACGTTGTTCCCTGCAAATCAGCAGGAGCACTTCCCAAAGACAAAATTTTCGACTGTATGGAAGTTATCAATAAGGCGGTTGCAAAGGCACCCGTCAAGCTTGGCGACGTTCTTATCAGCGATATTCTCGGCACAGGTGTTGACATTGTTGCAACAAACCATTGCCCCGAAAAATAATTTATTGCGGCGGAGTTTTCTCCGCCGCTTTTTTTCGGTCAAAACAGACAAAAAACATTATGTTTTATGCACTAAATATTTTTATATAATATTCAAATTTAGTCTTTAAATATTTAAAACATTATGATATAATACAGTGTGGTATAGTAAAATCTAACAAAAATTTTGCGAATTTAGCTGCATATATATACGGTTTATCGTTGACTTAACGTATAAATAAGCGTATAATTATTCGCGGAATTGCATAATCGGAGGCAAATTATGAATAAGCATTTACTCAAGCTCATGGATCTGAGCCAGAACGAAATCAACGAAATCCTCAATCTTGCCGATCAGCTCAAGTATGAGAAGAAAAACGGCATTGAGCATCACCACCTCAAGGGTAAGACCCTCGGTATGATTTTTGCCAAATCTTCAACAAGAACAAGAGTTTCTTTTGAGGTTGGTATGTACGATCTCGGCGGACAGGCTCTCTTCCTCAGCTCTCACGATATTCAGCTCGGCAGAGGCGAACCCGTTAAGGATACGGCAAGAGTTCTTTCAGGCTATCTTGACGGCATTATGATCAGAACTTTTGACCAGAGTGACGTTGAAACTCTTGCGGAATACGGCTCAATCCCCATCATCAACGGTCTTACAGACTACTGCCACCCCTGTCAGGTGCTTGCCGACCTTATGACAATCCGCGAAATCAAGGGCGGCTTTAAGGGTCTTAAGCTCTGCTACATCGGTGACGGCAACAATATGGCAAACTCACTCATCGTTGGCGGTATCAAGATGGGTATGGCTGTAAGCATCGGTTGCCCCGACGGATACAAGCCCGACGCTGAAATTATGAAGTGGGCAAGCGAAAACGGTGACTTCACCTGCACTTCGGATATTCTTGAAGCCGCAAAGGGTGCCGACGTTCTTTACACAGACGTATGGGCATCAATGGGTCAGGAAAGCGAAGCTGAAGAACGCAAAAAGATTTTCGACGGCTACCAGATTAACGACAGCGTAATGGCTGCCGCAAACGACGGTGCTATGGTGCTTCACTGCCTTCCCGCTCACAGAGAAGAAGAAATCACAGCAAAGGTATTTGAAGAGCACGCAAAAGAAATTTTCGAAGAAGCTGAAAACAGACTCCACGCTCAGAAGGCTGTTCTCGTAAAGCTTCTTAAAGACTGATATACAGGGAGGAATTGCAATGCCAATCAGCAAAGACATTAAAAAAGTAATGGTCATCGGCTCGGGTCCGATTGTTATCGGTCAGGCTGCCGAATTCGACTATGCGGGCACTCAGGCATGCCGAGTTCTCAAGGACGCAGGTCTTGACGTTGTTCTTGTTAACTCAAACCCCGCTACAATTATGACGGATAAAGCTCTCGCAGACGAGATTTATCTTGAGCCTCTTACCGCAGAAACAGTTAAGAGAATTATCGAAAAAGAAAAGCCCGACAGTCTTCTTGCAGGTCTCGGCGGTCAGACAGGTCTTACAATCGCCATGCAACTTAGCAAAGACGGTTATCTTGACAAGATGGGCGTTAAGCTTCTCGGCACAAACGCTGAAGCTATTGATAAGGCTGAAGACAGAAAGATGTTCCGTGACACAATGGAATCAATCAACCAGCCCGTTATTCCTTCCGAAATCGCAAACGACGTTGAAACAGCTCTTGCTATTGCCGAAAAAATCGGCTATCCCATCATCATCCGTCCCGCATTCACACTCGGCGGTGGCGGCGGCGGTGTTGCAAACAATGCTGAAGAGCTTGCCGTTATTGCAAAAACAGGTCTTGACCTCTCCCCCATCACTCAGGTTCTTGTTGAAAAATATATCTTCGGCTGGAAAGAAATTGAGTTCGAAACAATGCGTGACTCCGCAGGCAACTGCGTAGCCGTTTGCTCAATGGAAAACTTTGACCCCGTTGGTATTCATACAGGCGACAGTATCGTTGCCGCTCCCGCACTTTCACTCACAGACGCTGAATATCAGATGCTTCGCAAGGCATCTCTTGATATCGTTGACGCTCTCGGCATCATCGGCGGCTGTAACTGTCAGTTTGCTCTTGACCCCAACAGCATGAACTATGCCGTTATCGAGGTTAACCCCAGAGTTTCACGTTCATCAGCTCTTGCAAGTAAGGCAACAGGTTACCCCATTGCAAAGGTTACCGCAATGCTTGCCCTCGGTATGACTCTTGATGAAATCAAGAATGATAACACAGGTCTCAACTGCGCAAACTTTGAGCCCGACGTTAAATATATCGTTGTAAAATTCCCCAAGTGGCCCTTCGACAAGTTTGTTAACTCAAGCCGTAAGCTCGGCACACAGATGAAGGCTACGGGCGAAGTTATGTCAATCGGCCCCACATTTGAAATGGCAATTATGAAAGCCGTAAGAGGTGCCGAAATTTCTCTCGATACTCTCAATGCAGAGCCCAAGACAAACGCTCCCCTTGAAGAGCGTATGAGAGAAACCGACGATATGCGTCTTTTCTCTGTTTTTGAAGCTATCAAGGGCGGTATGCCCATTGAAAAGGTACACGAAATCACAAAGATTACAGAGTGGTTCCTTCTCAAGCTCAAAAATCTTGCCGACTTTGAAAAATCAATCGAAAACGGCAACCTTACTCTTGAAAAATATAACGAAGGTAAAAACTTCGGTTATACAGATGCTGCTCTCAAGCGTCTTTCGGGCGTTGACGAGCTTCCCGCTCACAAAGAGGCTGTTTATAAAATCGTTGATACCTGCTCAAGCAACTTCAACGTAAAAGCTCCCTATTTCTATTCAACATACGATATCGACTGCGAAGCAAGACCTCTTGCAAACGAAAGCAAGAAAGAAAAAATCATCGTTCTCGGTTCAGGTCCCATCAGAATCGGTCAGGGTATCGAATTCGACTATTCATCGGTACACTGCGTATGGACTCTTAAAGAGCTCGGCTATGAGGTTGCTATCATCAACAACAACCCCGAAACCGTTTCAACCGACTACGATACTGCTGACAGACTTTACTTTGAGCCTCTCACTCCCGAAGATGTTATGAACATCATCAAGGTCGAGAAGCCCATCGGCGTAGTTGTTGCATTTGGCGGTCAGACCGCTATCAAGCTCACAAAGTTCCTTGACGAAAACGGCATTCAGATTCTCGGCACATCCGCTGACGGAATCGACACCGCTGAAGACAGAGAACGCTTCGATGCTCTTCTTGAAAAGTTCGGCATCCTCAGACCTCAGGGTATGGGCGTTATGACTCTTGAAGAAGCTCTCGCAGCAGCCAACAAGCTCGGCTATCCCGTTCTTCTCCGTCCCTCATACGTTATCGGCGGTCAGAATATGACAATCGCTCACGACGATGAAGACGTTAAGCGTTATATGAACATCATCCTTTCAGGCGAAATCGAAAACCCCGTACTTGTTGACAAGTATATGATGGGCACAGAGCTTGAAGTTGACGTTATTTCAGACGGCAAGGACGTTCTTATCCCCGGCATTATGGAACACGTTGAAAGAGCCGGTGTTCACAGCGGTGACTCAATCGCCGTTTATCCCCCCTACAACCTCAACGATAAGATGCGCAAGACCATCATCGAATGCTCAGAAAAGCTTGCTCTTTCTCTCGGCACAAAGGGTCTTGTTAACATCCAGTATCTTATCTATCACAATAATCTTTACGTTATCGAAGTTAACCCCAGAGCTTCAAGAACTATCCCCTACATCAGCAAGGTTACAGGCGTTCCTATGGTTGACATTGCTTCAAAGGTAATGATCGGTATGCCTCTCAAGGACCTCGGCTACGGCACGGGACTTTACAAAACTCCTCCCTATTTCACAGTTAAAGTTCCAGTATTCTCATTCGAAAAGCTCTCAGACGTTAACTCGCTTCTCGGCCCCGAAATGAAATCAACCGGCGAAGTTCTCGGTATCGGTAAAACAACCGCTGAAGCACTCTTCAAGGGTCTTACCTCAGCCGGCTTCGATATCAAGCTTCCCACTCCCGAAGAGCCCAAGGGCATTCTTCTCAGCGTTGACGGTCACGACCTTGCCGACGCAGTTTCACTCGCAAAGAAGCTAGATGACCTCAAGATGAAGATTTATGCAACAAGAGCTACCGCAAACGCAATCAGCCAGCTCGGCATTGACGTTACTCTTGTTAAGAGTATGGATGAAAATAACGATATTATGGACCTTATGGAAAACGGTAAGATCAACTATATCGTTTACACAGGCACAGCCTACGATTCATCGCTCGGCAATTACACTGCACTTCACAGAAGAGCAATTCAGCTTTCAATTGCCTGTATCACTTCTCTTGATACAGCTAACGCACTTGCAGATATTATCGCAAGCCACTTCAACCAGAGAAACACAGAGCTTGTTGATATCAACAATATGCGTTCCGAAAGACAGACTCTTAAGTTTGCGAAGATGGATGCTTCGGGCAACGACCACATCATCGTTGAAAACCTTGACAACTCCATCACCTGCCCCGAAAGCCTCTGCGTAAGCCTTTGCGACAGAAACCACGGTATCGGCGGCGACGGCATTGTTATGATTGAAAAATCAGACGTTGCAGACGTTAAGATGAGAGTATTCAACCTCGACGGCAGCGAAGGCAAGATGGGCGGTAATGCAATGCGCTCAGTTGCAAAATACGTTTTCGACAAGGGCATTGTTAAAGCTGAAAACGATACAATCAATATCGAAACCGCAAGCGGTATCAAGAGCGTTGAACTCTACCTTATGAACGATAAGGTAAGCTCAGTTTGCGCCGATATGGGCAAGGCTGTTGTTGAAAACGCTGTTAAGAATACACTCGGTCTTGATAAGATTATCAATGAACCCGTTAAAATCGGTAATGAATTCTATAATATCACCTGCGTTTCAATGGGTAACCCCCACTGCGTAACTTTCGTTGACAGAACAGACACTATCGAAATTGAAAAGGTTGGTCCTATGTTTGAAAAGGCTGACATTTTCGTTGGCAGAGTTAACACAGAATTCGTCAGAGTTGTTAACGAAACCACACTTAAGATGAGAGTCTGGGAACGCGGTAACGGTGAAACTCTTGCTTGCGGCACAGGTGCTTGCGCAGCTGTTGTTGCAGCAGTTGAAAACGGATTCTGCAAGAAGAATTCAGACATCACAGTTAAGGTAAGAGGCGGCGACCTTATTGTTAACTACTCAGACGAAGGCGTTACTCTTACAGGTTCAACAAAGCTTGTTTTTGAAGGCAGCGTTGAATATTAATCCCTGATTATAACCGCCAACTCTCCGACGGTTGGCGGTTTATTATTTTGAATTCTACAGCAAAGAAGATGAAACCATGAGCATGATATTTGAAAGAAAACTCCCCATCCCCCAGGACGTAAAAGAAAAATACCCCTTATCATTTGAACTTGAACAGGTTGTTAATTCAAGAGCAAACGAATTAAGAGATATTTTTGCAGGCAAAAACGATAAGCTTGTGCTTGTTATAGGCCCTTGCTCGGCTGATAACGAAGACAGCGTTATTGACTATATTTCACGCCTTCGCACCGTTCAGGATAAGGTAAACGATAAAATTTTTATCGTTCCCAGAATTTACACAAACAAGCCCAGAACAACAGGCGACGGCTACAAAGGTATGCTTCATCAGCCCAACCCCAACGAAAAACCTGATATGTACAAGGGCATTGTTGCTATCAGAGAGCTTCATATGAGAGCACTTAAAGAAACAGGCTTCTCATGTGCTGACGAAATGCTCTACCCCGAAAATTACAGATATCTGAGCGATATTCTCGCCTACGTAGCAATCGGTGCACGCTCGGTTGAAAACCAGCAGCACAGACTTACTTCAAGCGGTCTTGACATTCCTGTTGGTATGAAGAATCCCACAAGCGGCGATGTTTCGGTTATGATGAACTCCATCACCGCCGCACAGCATAAACACACCTTCATTTACAGAGGCTGGGAAGTTCATTCAGAGGGCAACCCCTATGCTCACGCAATCCTCAGAGGTTACGTTAACAAGCACGGTCAGTCCCTCCCCAACTATCACTATGAAGACCTTGTTCACCTCGCTGAAACTTACGCAAACAGCGGTCTTGAAAACCCTGCGGTTATCGTTGATACAAACCACGCTAACTCAGGCAAAAAGTATCTTGAACAGATCAGAATTGCAAAGGAAGTTTTACACAGCTGCCGTCACGATAACGACGTCAAGAAGCTTGTTAAGGGCTTTATGATTGAAAGCTATATTGAAGACGGTGCACAGAAAATCGGCGAATGCATTTACGGTAAATCAATCACCGATCCCTGTCTCGGCTGGGAAAAGACAGAAAAGCTTATCTACGATATCGCAGATTTACTTTAAGATAAAGAAAAGAGCTTCGGATAACGAAGCTCTTTATTTTTTTATTTTATTTTTTTCAAAAGCATAACTATCGGCGGCACAATAACTATGTGACATATTATTGCGGGCAAAGCAGTTATAAACGCTCCCTCAACAAACATTGCCAGACTGAAAGAGGAGCCGTCAATTCCCGCCATTACGTATCTTGCCGCACCCCAGACAAGTCTGCCGAAAAGCATCGATACAACCAGCGAAGGATACAAACACCAATTTTTCTTTGGCATCAGATTATGCATTATGCCGCAAACAAGTCCGTATGCCGCAAGCTCAAATGCCATAGCCGCCGCTATCGGATACATAACCGGCATACCGAACAATGCACTTCTCAGAAGCGGAGCAACAAAGCCCACAACCGCACCGTACTGCCATCCGCAAATAAAACCGCAGATTAAAACAGGTATGTGCATCGGTGATATTGCGTTTCCGATTTGCTCAATGCCGCCTGTAATCAAGGGAAGCACCATACAAAGAGCAAGAAACATAGCTGAAAAGACAAGGTTTTTCAAATTCTTTTTCATTTTCTCTCCTGAAGCTTATGTAACGTTCTTTTGCTGTTTAATTCCGAATATAAGACCAAGCAAGCCGCGAAGGACTTTAGGACTGCGGACTACAACTACTTTCACGGTTTTACGCCCCTTCCCTTTTAAAATCGGCAAAGGCTCAACCCTGCAAGTATCAGCACAGTTGCTATAATGATAATTGCAAAAGTATAAGGAAATAGCGCGGCAACTATCATACCCAGCGCAAACGCTATGCAGACAGACCCTCTCGGTTCATATCTCAAAACTAATCACCGCCTGATTCAAGTGTGAGCCTTCCGCTCATTACATTATAATCAGCGGCGGAGATTTTGGTTACTCTTATTCTTTTGCTGTTTGAGTTGCCATTCTTTGATTTCTTTTGCCTGCTCCATCATTGCACAGTAGCTTTCATGGCGGCTTACGGGTATTTCACCGTTTTCAACCGCCTCAATTACACTGCAACCTTTATCCTTCATATGAAGGCACGAGGTGAATTTGCATCCGCCAAGATACTTTTCAAACTCAGAAAAGGCGTGTGGCAAATCTTCTTTTAAGATAATTTCAGTTTCCTCCAGGTCAAACGAAGAAAAACCGGGCGTATCGGCAACGTAGCCACCCTCAACCTTAAACAGCTCGCTCTGTCTTGTTGTGTGTCTGCCTCTGCCCAGCTTATCGCTGATTTCGGCAGTTTTGAGACCCAGCGAAGAATCAATTGCATTGAGAAGCGTTGATTTGCCTACACCTGTGTTACCGCAAAAGGCGCTGATATGGTTTTTAAGCTCCGCTTTAACCTCTTCAACACCCTCGCCCGTTACGGACGAAACGGCAATCGCTTTGATATTTGCGCGCTTATATATTTCGATATATTCGTCAACAGGCGCAATATCCGACTTTGTAAAAACAACAATCGGCTCAATCCCCTTGTTTACGGCGATTGCGGTGAGCCTGTCAATAATCAGCAAAACAGGTGATGGCTGTGCCGCAGAGGAAACAACAAAAAGCCTGTCAATATTTGCAACGGGAGGACGCATCATAAGGCTTGTTCGCTCTTTGATAACGTCAATTGTGTTTTCAGCATTATCATTAACGCTGATTTCCACAAAATCGCCCGCAACAGGTTTGATGCCTTCCTTGCGGAAAAGCCCTCTTGCTTTACATTCATATACCTCACCGGCGGCCTCTACATAATAGAAGCCGCCGATTCCTTTAAGAATAATTCCGTCAAGCTTAATCAAAATTAAACTCCTTCTAAAACACCGACTTTGACTGTAATCTTTTCTGTTACAAGGTGATAACCCATAACTCCGCCCGAATCCGCTCTGGGACTCTGGTCAATTACAATGCCAACCTTGGTCGTGTCATAAACAATAACCGGTTCAATCACAACGTTTGAGAAGCCTGAAGCTCCGAGAGAAGCTCTGGCGGCATCTTCAGTCATACCTACAACGTTGGGAAGCTTTGCGGTTGCGAGACCTGTTAACGATGAATATGACTGATTGCTGATAACTGCGGGGTTAACCGTAAAATCAACGGTGCAGGTATAGTATTCCTTACCCTCAACGTAAATCTTAACGGGAACGTTACTGCCTGTGCTGTCAACGGTGAAAGTATGAGCCGTGCCGTCAAGAAGAATTGTGTTTGAGCTGTAAAGAACGCCGTTTACATAAACGTCAACCGAGCCGCCTCTGTTATAGCCCGGCATTGTAATCGACAGGCTTGCAGTTGCCGAAGCGGGAATACCGTTACTTACAGAAAGCTTAACAGGTGTTTTGGGAGCAACACTCTCACCCTCTGCGGGTTCCTGTGCAACAACCGTTCCTGCGGGTTTATCACTGTTAACTTCAATAACTTCTGCCGAAACGGTAAGACCGCTGTTTTCAAGCATCTGCTTTGCAGTGTCATAATCCCAATCCGTAACCTTGGGAACTGTGATGAAATCTGCATTACTTGCATAATAGATAATTACTGTGCAACCTTCATCTGCTTCCGAACCTGCTTCGGGACTTGTTTTGATAACGGTGCCGTAATCCTCAAAACTCGGTGTGGGCATTTTTTCAACCTTGAAGCCGAGACGCTTAAGCTGCTGCTCAACGGTTGAACTGTCTTTACCGACAACCGATTCAGGGATAAGAACCTTTTTATTATTGTTTACAACGTAAAGTGTTACGTGTATCTTTCCGTCTTCATCCTTTTCAGCCGCCTCGCCTGCTGCAGGATCCTGCTTGGAAATAACACCGTTTTTACGGCTTGAGTCAGCAACCTCTTCTATTGTAAACTTATAGTTTTCATACATTTTTGAATCTTTAATCTTGTTGTAGGTCTTATCAACAAAATTAGCAACTTCATTATCGTTATAAAGTAAGTTTATCAAAGGAATATCCTTGAGAATATACGTTCTGTTTGAAACGAAAAGAATCACAAGAGAGATAACTGCGGCAACAAGCAATCCGCCGAGTGCACCGAGAACAATCGCAATAATTCTGCGCTTATTGTCAGACGAAGTGTCATCGGCGTCATCATCATCAAGACCGAAATTGGGGTCGGGAATAACAGGCGGCTCTGCCGGAGGAGTATGCTGAATAACGGGAGGCTTGGGTGTTACCGTTTTCTTTATATACTTTGTGGGATCGTTATCTACAAAATAGTTCTTCTGGAATCTGATTGTAGGATTTCTCTTGAATTCCTCAATATCAAGAAGCATCTCTGCCGCAGACTGGTATCTTTCTTTTGCATTCTTCTGCATTGCGTACATAACAATCTGCTCAAGGCCCACAGGAATATTGGGATTAAGCTCTCTGGGATTCTTGGGGTCATTCTGAAGCTGCATAAGTGCAACGGATACAGAGTTATCAGACTGGAAAGGAAGCTGACCTGTAAGCATTTCATACATAACAACGCCTACGGAATAAATATCCGCTCTGTCGTCCGTTGCGTCGCCTCTTGCCTGCTCGGGGCTGATATAATGAACCGAACCGATTGCACTGTCGGTCATTGTTTTTGTGTCACTGTAGCTGAAACGGGCAATGCCGAAATCCGTTACCTTTATGTTACCGTTTGAAAGAAGCATTATATTCTGAGGCTTGATATCACGGTGTACAATGCCCTTATCGTGAGCGTGCTGAAGCGCTCTTAAAATCTGCATTGTGAAATGCACGGTTTCTTTGATTCCGAGCTTACCTTGCTGCTCGATATATTCTTTGAGCGTTATGCCTTCAACGTATTCCATTACGATATACTGAAGTCTGTCGCCGTAGTTAACGTTGAAAACCTTAACAATATTGGGATGCGAAAGCACCGCAATTGCTTTTGATTCATTTTTGAATCTGCGGCGGAATTCTTCATTTGCAAGGTATTCTTCCTTAAGAATCTTAACAGCAACCGTTCTGTCGTCAATGTTATCATAAGCTTTGTATACAACGGCCATACCGCCTACGCCGACTACTTCCTGAATTTCATAACGTCCGTCAAGTCTTTTACCGGTATAATTATCCATATACTCATTCCTCTCAAAGTATTAAGTCAATTACTGCATTACGGCTACAACCGTAACGTTGTCTCCACCGCCGTTTTCATTGGCAAGGTTAACAAGCCTTTCGGCAAAGCATTGATACTGACCGTCACTTGTTTTATTTATCAAATCCTCGGTTTTAGTGTAATTGGTCAAACCGTCTGTGCAGAAGATGAGAATGTCATCTTCAAAAATATCTTCCTGGCAAAAATCAACCTGAACAAATTCGTCAACGCCGATTGCTCTTGTGATTATGTGCTTATCGGGATGGTCAAAGGCTTCATCCTCCGTTATCTCGCCCTTATCAAGCATACGCTGAACAACAGAGTGATCGTGGGTGATCTGATAAGCCTTACCGTCCGAAAGCCTGTAAGCTCTGCTGTCACCTACGTGAGCGATATAAACGAAATCAGCTGTAATGATTGCCGCAACAGCCGTTGTGCCCATTCCGTAATAGCTTTCATCCGTCAGGGAAACCTCATATATGTATTTATTCGCTTTTTCAAGAGCTGATACAAGCAGAGCCTTAACAGAAATATCGCTCATACCCTCCCGATAACCGTTACATATTTTTTCACGAATGATTTTAACAGCCGCTGAACTTGCAAAAGCTCCGCCTGCCGCGCCGCCCATACCGTCACAAACAACGGCAAAAGCTGCACCGCCGTTAAGCTCACCCGCAGTATAGGAATCCTGATTGTTTTCACGCACAATTCCTTTATCTGTTCTTGCAACTATTCTCATTTCGTTCCCTCCTTTTCGGATGAATTCTGTTTTCTTCTCAGCTGACCGCAAGAAGCATCGATATCCGAGCCGAGCTTTCTGCGGACAGTTGCCGTTATTCCGTATTTTGAAAGAATTGATATGAAGCGTTCAATTCTTTCGGGTGTGCTTGGTTTATAGGGACTTTCCGCAACCTCGTTAACGGGAATAAGATTAACGTGGCAGAGCATCCCTTTCAGCTTTGTGCCGAGCAAGGCGGCACATTCGTCTGTATCGTTAAAGCCTGAAAGCATTGCATATTCGAACGAAATACGCCTTGAGGTTTTGCTTGCGTATTCTCTGCAAAGTGAAATCAGGTCGTCAACTCTGTATCTGTGGTTTACAGGCATTATCTTATCACGCAGCTCGTTGCTCGGAGCGTGGAGCGATATCGATAATGTTAACTGAAGCTTTTTATCAAGCAGGTTTTCAATTCCCGGTAAAATACCGCAGGTTGAAAGCGAAATATTTCTCATAGAAAGGTTAAGACCTTTTTCATCGGTCACAAGAGCCAGAAATCTCATTACGTTATCGTAATTATCAAGAGGCTCACCCATACCCATAAGAACTATATGCGATATTCTTTCGCCGACTTCCTTTTGTGCCATATAGACCTGAGAAAGGATTTCACCCGCCGTCAGGCTCCTCTTGAAGCCTCCGAGCGTTGATGCACAGAAAGCACAACCCATTTTACAGCCGACCTGCGACGAAACGCAAATCGTATAGCCGTATTTATACTTCATAACAACACTTTCGATGTAATCGCCGTCGTGCATTTCAAAAAGTATTTTAACCGTGCCGTCAATTTTTGAAACCTGTTTTCTGGCTATTGAGCAGGTATAAATCGGGAACTTTTCTTTAAGATCTTCACGCAGGTTTTTCGGCAGATTGGTCATTTCATCATAGCTCAGAACAAGGTGACGGTGAAGCCACTCATAAACCTGTTTTGAGCGAAAGCCCTGAATACCCTCGCCTGCAAACGCCTGCGAAAGCTCTTCAAAGGTCATTGACAAAATATCTCTGCTCATTATTTTCCTCCGTTTTTAGTGAATGCGGCTATGAAGAAGCCGTCGGTTGAATGAATGTGGGGCATAAGGGTAAGATACTTATCGCCCTGCTTATATCTCTTGATTTCGGGCAGAACCTCAACTGCGCTGAACTCGGGATGTTCAGCAAGGAATCTGTCACAAATCTCTGAATTTTCTTTTGGGTTGAGCGTACAGGTTGAATAAACAAGTCTGCCGCCGTCTTTAAGATATTTGACCGCATTGCAAAGAATACTGTACTGAATATCGGGCAAATTATCGATATCATCGAATTTCTTGAAACGGATTTCAGGCTTACGTCTTATAATGCCGAGACCCGAACAGGGTACGTCGCAGAGCACTCTGTCTGCCATACCATAGTTTTCGTTATAAATTGTAGCATCTGAAAGATATGTATATACGTTATCAAGACCGAGACGTTTTGCACCGTTTTTGATAAGGTCAACCCTTGACTGATAAATATCAAAAGCCCTTACACAGCCTGTGTTATTCATCATTTCGGCTATTGTGAACGCCTTGCCGCCGGGAGCGGAACAAAGGTCAAAAACAACGTCGCCTTCCTGTGCTTCAAGAGCTTTACAGCAAAGCTGTGAAGCAAAATCCTGTGCGTGGAAAAGTCCTTCCTCATAAGCAAGAAGCTCCTCAACCGCACCCGTGTTGCGAAGCACAAGCGCATCGGGGAATTTTTCGCTTCTTTCGGCAACAACGCCGTCTTCGGCAAGCTTCCAGATTAAATCGTCCGCATTGGTTTTGGTTGTGTTTATTCTTGCAACAACGCTCGGTGCTTCAAGCGCCTTATCGGCAAGCTGAACGGCGTTTTCGATGCCGTAAGCATCAATCCACATTGCCATAAGCCATTCGGGGCACGAATATTTGATTGCAAGAAATTCGGGCGAATTCTCGTCGCCTTCAGGAAGCCTTAAACCGTTATCTGCAACTCTGCGCAAAACCGCATTTACAAGCGAAGCCGCAAAAGCCGATTTATTAACCTTTGCAAGGTTAACGCTTTCGCTTACCGCCGCTCTTGACGGAACTTTATCCATAAAGAGTATCTGATAAGCGCCGAGTCTTAAGATGGTGTGAAGCTCGGGTTTGAGCTTGCGTACAGGCTGGTTGAGATACAATCCGAGATTATAATCTATAAGAATGAGTCTGTCGAGCGTGCCGTAAACAAGGTTACAGACAAACGCTTTGTCACGCTCGTCAAAATGCTCGTTTTCTTTTAAAATACTGTCCACCGCAAGGTTTGAATAAGCCGAATCACGCTGAACTTTAAGCAAGGCTTCAAACGCTGCCTGCCTTGGAGTTTTCATAAACTATCTTCCTTTCGGGAATCATCTTCTTCTGTTTGTAAAACGCAGAAGAATACGAAGAAGGTTTGCAAGAGCAACTATCATTGATGCAACGTAGGTCATAGCGGCGGCAAAAAGAACTTTCTTTGAGCCGTCGATTTCCTCACCGTAAAGAAGCTGGGTTTCGTCAATAACCTTGATTGCTCTGCGGCTTGCGTTGAATTCAACAGGTAAGGTTACAAGGTGGAAAACAAACACAAGGCTGTAGAGAATAAGGCCGACGTAAATAAGCGGTTCAAAACCGAGAAACAGACCGAAAATTGCAAGAGGAATTCCGATATATGAGCCGATATTACAAACAGGCACAATGGAGTTTCTGATTTTAATCGGTGCATAGTTTTCTGCGTGCTGGGCAGCGTGGCCCGCTTCATGGCAGGCAACACCGATTGCTGCAACTGAATTACTGCCGTAAACACTGTCGGAAAGTCTGATAACCTTTGCCTTGGGGTCATAGTGGTCTGTCAGCTTGCCCGATACACGTTCAATCCTCACGTCGGTTATACCGTAGTGGCTCAAAACAGCCTGTGCCGCATAAGCACCCGTCACACCGCGCACACTTCCGACCTGTGAATACTTTTTAAAGGTTGAATTAACCTTGAACTGTGCCCAGAGGGCAATTAACATTGCAGGAATTACAAGAATAAAATAATAGGCGTCATAATACCACATAATTACATCTCCTTCGGGTTAACCCATTACCGTTCCTTTTTCAACGGGGTTACCTCTTAAATAATCTGCCGCAATCATTAATTTTTTGCCTTCCGCCTGAAGTTCAATAATCTCAATACATTTTGAATCTCCGCAGGAAACGACAAGTTTTTTATCCGCAACAACAATTTCTCCTGCTTTCGCACCCTTTTCATCTGAAAGAATGCTTTTATGAATCTTAACCTTTTTACCGTTTAAAACGGTGTTTGCACTCGGCCACGGCGAAAGTCCTCTTATTTTATTATGGATTTCTGCCGCAGTGCAATTCCAGTCAATCGGAGAAAGCTCCTTGGAAAGCATGGGTGCATAGGTAAATTCTTCATGGTTTTGTTTTTCGGGTTTAAGCTCACCTTTGAGCAAGGCTTCGATTGTTTCTTCAAGCACTTGTGCGCCCATAACCGAAAGCCTGTCGTGAAGCTCGCCCGCAGTTTCGTTTATGCCGATTTCAGTTTCGGATTTGATAAGCATATCGCCCGTATCAAGTCCCTCATCCATCTGCATTGAAGTGACACCCGTTTTTTCACAGCCGTTGATAACCGACCACTGAATGGGAGCCGCACCGCGAAGCTTGGGAAGAAGAGAAGCGTGGATATTGATGCAGCCGTATTGGGGATATTCAAGAATTTCTTTGGGAAGAATTTTTCCGTAAGCCACAACAATAACAAGCTCGGGAGCCGCTTCTTTAAGCATCTCAAGGGCAGTGCCGTCTTTCATTTTAACAGGCTGATAAACCTTGATACCGTTGGCAAGAGCAAGCTCTTTGACGGGCGGCGGAGTTAAAATCATCTTTCTGCCCTGCGGTTTATCGGGCTGAGTGAAAACACCCGTAACCTCATGGCCGCAGTCAATAAGCTTCTGAAGGCAAGGCACCGCAAATTCGGGAGTGCCCATAAAAACTACTCTCATTCAGCAGTCTCCTTTTTGATAACTTTCTGTGTGAAAACAATTCCGTCAAGGTGGTCGATTTCGTGGCAGAAACAACGTGCCTTAAGCTCTTCACCCGTATACACGTGCCACTTTCCGTTTCTGTCCTGAGCCTGTACTCTGACAGTTGCGGGGCGGCAGGTAACTCCGTATTCACCGGGGAATGAAAGGCAGCCTTCCTGCTCAAACTGTTCACCCTCTGCCTTAACGATTTCAGGGTTGATAAGTTCAATATATCCGTCGCCGCAGTCCATAACCACAACGCGTCTTAAGGTGCCAACCTGTACCGCCGCAAGACCTACTCCGTTCGCCTTATACATGGTTTCCTTCATATCGTCAAGCAACGTCCACAGACGGGCATCAAAATTTTCTACTTTTCGTGATGTTTTTGAAAGAATGGGATCGCCGTTCTTTACTATATTTCTGATTGCCATATTATCTCCTTATTATTAATGAAAATAATAAAAATTATTACATAGTAGTGTCGGGATTTATATCCGCATAAACAGTTACACTGCTGAAACGGGAATCCGTTCCCGATTCTTTAAGTATCTGAGCTATCATCTGCCTGAAGTTTGACGTGCTCCGGCATTTGATAATCAATCGGTGGCGGTATTTTCCGCTGATTTTTGAAACCCTTGCGGGCATCGGTCCGAGAACAATGATTTTTTCATCCTTATACTCGCCTTCAGTGTGCTTTTTCAGAAGAGCAAGCACGTTCTGTGCCGCCGCTTTGACAACGGTTTCATCTTCGCCTGTAATTCCGACAACGCACAAATCACAGTACGGCGGATAAACAAGAGCTTTTCTGAGTTTGATTTCGGTTTGGAAAAACGCATCGTAATCCTGCTTTGCGGCAAGACGTATGATTTCGTTTTCGGGGGTCAGCGTCTGAATAATCGCCGTACCGCTGAGCTCTCCCCTGCCTGCTCTGCCGACAACCTGTGTAAGCAGAGAGAAAGTTTTTTCAAGCGAGCGGAAATCATCGTTATAAAGCTGCTGGTCAACCGAAACCACGCCTACCAACGTTACGTTGGGGAAATTAAGACCTTTGGCAACCATCTGGGTGCCGATCATTATATCGTATTCGCCCTTTGCAAAGCTATCAAGAAGCTTTTCGTGAGAATTTCTGCCCGAGGTGGAATCGGTATCCATTCTCAGGACCTTTGCATCGGGTAAAAGTCTTTTTAATTCGTCTTCAATTTTTTGTGTGCCGAAGCCCGAATATCTGACGGCATCTTCGCCGCACTCGGGGCAGATGCTTGAAAACGGTACCGAATAACCGCAGTAATGGCACATAAGACGGTTATTGGCTGTGTGATAGGTCATTGAAATACTGCAATGAGGGCAACAGATAACCTCTGCACACGAATTACACGCGGCAAACGTGTGGAATCCTCTTCTGTTGATAAGAAGAATTGACTGTCTGCCGTTTTCAAGGTTTTGTGAAAGAGAGTCAAACAGGGTTTTGCTGATTATTTTACTGCCTTCAGCCTTTTCCTGTGTACGCATATCAACCGTTACAACCTCAGGCAAAACTGCATTGCCGTAACGCTTTGTGAGAGTGCAGAGCTCGTATTTGCCGTTTTGTGCGGCGGCATAGCTCTCAACACTCGGTGTTGCGGAAGCAAGAATAAGAAGGCATTTATTATAAACCGCTCTGTATTTTGCAACGTCAATCGCATCGTATCTCGGAGTCTGCTCGGATTTATAAGTATGCTCCTGCTCCTCGTCGATGATGATAAGACCGACGTTTTCAAGCGGAGCGAAAACCGCACTCCTTGTACCGATAACGATTTTAGCCTTTCCGCTTTTTACCCTTTTCCATTCTTCAAGACGCTCTCTGATTGAAAGAGCGCTGTGGAATACGGCAACGTTACTGCCGTATCGCTTGCAGAAAAGAGCGAGCGTCTGGGGTGTCAGACCGATTTCGGGCACCATAACGATTACGGATTTACCCGAATCTACAACGGAATCGATAACGCTCATATAAACCGAGGTTTTGCCGCTGCCCGTTACTCCGTAAAGAAGTGACACGGCGGGATTACCGCTCTTTGCAAGCCCTGAAAGCTTTTCGTGAGCGGCTTTTTGCTCATCGGTCAGTGAGATTAAAGTTCTTTCGCCTTTTTCCGAAGCAAAATCAGGAAGCTGCATTACGGGTTGCTCGTAAAACTGGGCAACACCGTTTTTTACAAGTGCATTTGCTATTGCGGGTGTAAGACCCGTAAAATAGCAAAGCTCTTTTACGCTTGCCGTACCGATATCGCGAAGCACGTCAGCCATTTCCTTTTGCTTTGCGGTCAGCTTTTTCGGTGTTTCGCTCTCTGGTAAAAGACGCATCATTCTGACGGTTATATCGCCGAGATTTCTCACGGCGTCACTGCTTGTGAGCAGTAAGCCTTTTTTGACAAGCGAAGCGGGTATTGAAGAATCGGCTTTCATTGAGAGAGCCTTAAAAACGGTATCAGCCTTTACAAAAACATTCTTTTTTGCAAGATGATCGTAGAATTCCTTTTCGGCACCCTCTAACGCTTCAACGGCTTTTTCATCCCCCTCGGGATTGACCGCATAGGAATAAACGATTTTATGGTTTATTCCGACGGGAAGCATTGCTTTTGCCGCCTCATAAAGAGTGCAGAAGGTTCTGTTTTTAATCCACCTTGCAAGATTCAGCATTTCGTGGCTGAGCATAGGCTCCTTATCAAGAACCTCGGATATTTTCTTTACCCTTTTGCTCTCGGTTGTGTCTGAAATATCAAACACTATGCCGAGCTGCTTTTTATTCCTGACGCCGAAAGGGACTGTTACTCTGCATCCCCTTTTAACCGAGCCTTCAAGTGCTTCGGGGATGGCGTAATCAAATTCCTTATCAAAGGTAAAAACCGCGGAATCTACCGCTACCTTTGCATATTTCATTTGATTTCACCACCTGTACACAAATTTTAAAAATCAGATGTTTCTGATTTCTTCGGGTTCAACGATTTCAAAGTCACCGTTAAGAATCTCTTCAAGAGCAAGGCTAACGGGCTTTTCTGTAATGATTTCTTTGTTTTCTTCTGCTGCTTCAGCAATTTCTCTTGCTCTTTTTGCTGTTGCGATTACAAGAGAATAACGGCTGAGGTGGTTTGTAAGAACACCTCTTAAATCGGGATTAAACATTGTTGATTACCTCACTTATTAACGTTTTGTTTCTGAAAGATTTCTTTCTTTCAGCTTTTATAATGGTTTCGATACTTTCAACGGCATTGTCGATTGTATCGTTGACAACTATGTAGTCATATTCGGGCGCTCTGCGAATTTCTTCGCGGGCAATAAAGAGCCTGTGCTGAATGGTTTCTTCATCCTCGGTGCCTCTGCCTCTGAGTCTTTCTTCTAAAACTCGCATTGAGGGCGGCAAAAGGAAAATGCTGATAACCGAATCATATCTTTTTCTGATTTTTTCAGCACCCTGTACTTCGATTTCAAGAAAAACCGCCTTGCCCTGTGAAAGCATTTCGTCAACGGGGTCTGCCGGCGTGCCGTAATAATTACCTGCATATTCAGCATACTCAAGCATTTTGTTATCGGCTATTTTCTTCTCGAAATAATCCTTTGTAACAAAATAATAGTCAACACCGTCAACGTCGCCCGGTCTGGGGTTTCTTGTTGTCATCGAGATTGAAACCTTAACGTTCTCGTCAACTTTTTTAAGCGCGTTGAGCACCGTGTCCTTGCCTGAGCCCGAGGGTCCCGAAAGAATTATGAGAATTCCCTTCTCTGTCATTCTTCACCCTCCTCTTCATCAAGCTCGTCCATAATGTCGTTAAGTCTGTTGGCAACGGTTTCGCTCTGAAGATAGGTAAGAATTACATGGTCACTGTCAGTAATAATAACTGCTCTTGTGCGTCTGCCGTGGGTCGCATCGATAAGAGTGCCTTTTTCTTTGCATTCCTGAATAATTCGCTTTATCGGTGCGGATTCGGGGCTTACGATTGCAACAAGACGGCTTGCATTGACCATATTACCAAAACCGATATTTATCAGTTTCATTTTTCTGCCTCCGTTTTATTCAATATTCTGAATCTGCTCTCTGATTTTTTCTATTTCCGCTTTGACGGAAACAACTCTGCGTGCGATTTCAACGTCCTGTGCCTTTGAGCCGATGGTGTTGGCTTCGCGGTTAAGCTCCTGTACAAGGAAATCCATCTTTTTGCCAACCGCTTCACTTGAATCAAGGAAGGACGTGAGCTGTGAAATGTGGCTGCGGAGTCTTACGGTTTCTTCCGCAACGGCGATTTTATCGGCAAAAATTGCGGCTTCCGTCAAAATTCTCTGCTCATCGATATGTGTATCGGCAAGAAGCTCTTTGAGTCTTCCGATGAGCTTTTCGTTATATTCCTTAACGGTTTCGGGAGAACGCTCTTCAATATATTCAACGTTTTCAAGAATTGTTGCAAGTCTCGAAAGCACGTCTTCCTTGAGTCTAGCGCCCTCTCTTTCACGCATTGCAACAAAGCCGTTGAGAGCCTCCTGTGCAACCGTGCTTACGGCTGCCCAGATTTTATCTTCATCTGCAGCCTGCTTGCGGATTGAGAAAATATCGCTCACTCTCGAAATATCGGATACCTTGATATTGTTTTCAAGTCCGTACGTTTCGGAGAGCTCTTTATAAGCTTCAAGATAGCCCTGTACAAGCGGATGGTTAACGCTGATTATTGTATCAGGCTCTTCTACGGTTTCAATCTGAACGTAGCATTCCATCTTGCCTCTTGTAAGCTTGCCCATAAAAAAGCTTTTGAGCTTTTCATCAAGGAAGCCGTAGCTTCTGGGAAGCTTTGAGGTAAACTCAAAATATCTGTGGTTTACGCTCTTGATTTCAACCGTTATATTCATACCGTCGGCGAGCTGCTGGGCTCTGCCGTAGCCGGTCATACTTTTTATCATATCAAATCATCTCCGGGATTTATTTATGGGAACACGCACAGCCCATAAGTGCGGTGGGAATTTCAACAAAAGACTCTTCTTTATCTTCATAGCCGAGCCTTGCAAACGCAGGACGGAAAAGAGCTTTTGTGATATAAGCAAGATATGCGTTTCTGTTTGCCGCGCAGTTCATTGCCGCTCTGGCAAGACCCTCTGCAACAACATCGTCACCGCAGTCAACGGTAAGAAAATACATTTTGTAGCCGTCAACTCTGAAAGTGCAGGTTCCGAGTAAATTTTCACCCTCAAGTGCTTTGAATCGGATTATTTCCTCTTCATATTCGGGAAGAAAGTTTATCATTTGGAGCTGCCTCCCTTTTTCTTTACACCTGCGGCGGCAAAAAGCTTTTCAACCTCGTCGGCGGTCAGATCTCTCCACTGACCCGTCTGGAGCATACCGAGTTTAACAGAGCCTACTGCAGTTCTCTTGAGCCTTGCAACTTCAAGGTTGACAGCTTCGCACATTTTGCGTATCTGTCTGTTCCTGCCTTCATAAAGAACGATTTCAAGCACAGCTCTGCCCTCTTCCTTCTGAAGAACTCTGACGTCGGCGGGAGCGGTCATTCTGCCGTCAATTTCAACGCCCGTTGAAAGAATATCGATCTGCTCACTCTTTGCTTCGGGACGCACTGTTACACGGTAGGTCTTGGGCACATGCTTTGAGGGGTGCATCATTGCGTTTGCAAATGCACCGTCGTTGGTCATTATCAACGCACCTTCGGAAACACGGTCAAGTCTGCCGACGGGATAAATTCTTTCCTTAACGTCCTTGACAAGCTCAAGCACGCATTTTCTGCCGAGCTCATCATCGGTTGTTGTAACGTAGCCTCTGGGTTTATTGAGCAGAATATATCTGAGATTAGTCTGTTTCTTTATTACCTTGCCTCTTACGGCAACCGTATCTTTTTTAGGGTCAACGCTGTCGCCTATCTGAGCAACCGCACCGTTGACCTTTACAAGGCCGCTTCTTATCATTTCCTCCGCCTTGCGTCTTGATGCGATGCCTGCTTCGGAAAGATATTTTTGCAATCTGATTTTGTTATCGGCCAAAAGGTTCACCTCTGAACAAATAATTCTTTGATTCGTTTAAATAGCTTTGTAAAAAATCCGTCTTCTTTTTCTTTATTGTTTTCGGTCTTCGGTGCAGAAATACGCTCTGCACTGTCAGATGCAACAAGCAAAATTTCAGCCGTTACTTTTCCGTTGTGGCTGAAAACAGCCATGCCGACGGTTTGCCCCTTTTCGACGGGAGCATACAAATACGGCTTTAAGAAAACTTCGCATTTTGTGTTATCGCTCTGAAAACCGACTGTTTCACCCGCAATTTCAACGGGTACGGAAAGCTTATCCGAGCCGAAAACTTTAATCTCTGCGCCCGTTAAATCGCACGTGAGCAACGCCGACTTGCATACGCCAAAGCCGTAATCGAGCATTTCGCGGTGGTCCGACCAGTCGTTTGGTGCATTGAGCGTTACCGCAACGAGAGTAACTCCGTTTCGCTTTGCCGCACTGACAAGACATCTGCCGCTCTTTTTGGTAAAGCCTGTTTTTATTCCGATGGTATCGGGATAGCTCCGGAGCAATTTATTATGGTTTGTCAGAGTCCTTGCATAGGGCGGGTTGCCGTAGGTCAGCCTCTCGCTCTTATCGCTGCAAATATTTACGAATTCAGGATTTTTAAGGCATTCACAGGCAAGCAAAGCCATATCGTAGGCGGTTGAATAATGCTCATCGTCATCAAGACCCGAAGCGGTTACAAAATTGGTATTCTTCATACCGATTTTTTTTGCGCGCTCATTCATCATAACGGCAAAGCCCTCAGGGCTGCCGCCGATAACGGTTGCTACGGTATTTGCCGCATCGTTGCCCGATTGCAGAAGCATTCCGTAGACAAGCTCTTTCATTGATACCCTGTCGCCCGCAAGAAGTCCCATAGAAGTGCCTTCAACGGACACCATTTCTTTTGTGACGGTTATTTCCTTATTCGGCACACCCGCTTCAAGGGCGATAAGTGAGGTCATAATTTTCGTGGTGCTTGCCATTGAAAGCTTTTTATCGGGGTTACGCTGAAAGATAACCTCGCCGCTTTCGGCACACATAAGCACCGCCGCCTGTGCGCTCACGCTCAGGTCCGCACCGTCCGCTTCGGTTACAAAGCAGAAAACGGTTAAAAACGAAATAACTAAAGACAGTATTCTTTTTTTCACAAAGCCTCATCCTCACACATTTAATATATTTAAATATATGAGGATAAAACGGGTTTAATTATGCTTCTGTTGCGGGAGCTTTGTTATCCATATAATCTGCAACAGCGTCTTCAACGGTATTATCCTTATTCTTGAGCTTGCTGATAACTTCTGTTGCCTTATCAACAAGGTCGGGTACCATACCGATTGCTCTTTCAACTGAGCCTTCTGTTGCGTTGACGTATCTGATTGTTACGCTTCCGTTATTGATTACAAGGAATGCGATGGGAGAAATTGTGATGCCTGCTCCGCCGCCGCCGCCGAAAAGTTCAGCGTTTGACTTTGAGGGAAAATCTGTTCCGCCAGATGCAAAGCCGTATGTAACCTTTGAAACAGGAATAATCTGAAGTGTTTCGCTGATTTTGATGGGATCACCGATAATTGTGCTTACGTCTACGAGATCCTTGATTTTTTCAATTGATGTGCCGAGGATACCTGCTGCTGACTGTTCTTTCATTTTGTTTTCCACCTTTCGAATATTGAAAATTATTTATTTATCTGCTTTTCCACGTTGGATTCTTCTTGAACCTTGCTGTGCTTAAGCAGTTTAAATACTACCTTTACAAGGAGCTCAAACACCAGAACGATTACCGCATTGATAAGTCTGATAGGTCTGAACGATACCTTGGTGTGAAGCTTTGCCGTATTGTTGCCGTAGATAAAATCGGGGCTTACGTCAATGCTGTATTTTTTGATACGCATTTTGCTTGTGATAAGTCCCATTGCAGGAAATGCCGCCGCACAGGTCTGACCATATTTGATTGCGGTTTCTGCCGAATCTCCGCCGCCGACCGTAAGGGCTATGTAAAGCTCTTCAAAAAGGAAGGCTCTGCCGATTCTTCCGAACATTCCGCCGAGTGCCGCCGCAGCATCCTTAAGGAGCTGAACAACGCCCGAAACACCTCTGTTGCGGTAGAATCTGACGAACATATTATCCTGCTTTTTCTTTTTGGGTTCTTTGATTTTTTCGTCTTTTTCTTCGGGTTCTTTCTTTTTCTTTTCTTTCTTTTTCTTGGGCTTCTTATCGGTTTTCTCTTTCGCGGGTAAAATATTCAGCTTGATAAAAAGCCATTTGACGCTTAATTCTACGTCGTCTTCATAATGAACGGTAACTGCAACCTTGACCGAAAGAAGAAGAATAAAAAACGCTGTGATCCCGAGTAAAACATATAGTACCGTCACGCTTTCTCCTCCTTATCGGTTATTCTTCTTCGCCGTTAAAAAAGCTTCTGATCTGCTCGCCCTGTTCATTGTCAATTTCATCGTCATCATCACGCATCATATCTTCTTCGTTTCTTTCGGGAAGCTCGGGAAGCTCCGAAAGAGAAGATATGCAGAAGCAACGAAGGAAATCGGGCGTTGTGCCGTAAAGCAGAGGTCTGCCGGGCAAATCAAGTCTGCCTTTTTCTTCAAGCAAACCCTTCTGACAAAGGGTAGCGATTACGCCCGAGCAGTCAACGCCTCTTATCTGCTCAACGTAAGCCTTTGTTACAGGCTGGTTATAAGCCACAACCGCAAGCACTTCAAATGCCGCGGGTGAAAGCGGTGCGTTCTTTTTGATTGCAAGTACGCTTCTTACCTGCTGTGCATATTCAACTCTGGAGCAGAGCTGATATTTGCTGCCCAAACGCAGAAGACAAATACCGCTGTTTCTTTCATCAAGTATGCTTGAAAGCTCCCAGAGCGCACCCGCAACGGTGTCAATATCAAGTTCAAGTGCCTCGGCAATTCTTGCACATTCAAGCGGTTCGCCCGATGCAAAAAGAATTGCTTCGCAGGCAGCTCTTATTTGTTCATTCGTCAATTTCTATACTCTCCCCTCTGCCCTGAAGCAGCGTTACGTCGACGTTATCGCCCGAGCCGTCAATATGAATTCGCTTTGCCTTTGCCATTGCAAGCAACGCAAGGAAGGTTGCAACCATCTCGGAGCGGGACTCGGAACCTTCAAAAAACGAATTGAATTTCTGCTTGTTGCCTCTTTTGAATCTTTCGATAATTACGCTGATTCTTGATGCAACCGAAACGATTTTATGGGCAACAATTCCTTTGAAAGCTTCAATCGGAGGCGGCAGACGGCGTTTGCCTTTGCCGACGGCAGCCATATAAGCCTTGAAAATTTCATAGGGCTCGTGAATTCTTGTATAGGACATATCAGGCTCAAACTCTTCGGGCTCTCTGCCGTAAAACTCAAAGCCCTTTGCCTGTTGCTGAAGCTTGCCCGCAACCATTTTGCAATCCTGATATTCGGTAAGCTCACCGCGCAATTCCTCAACAAGCTTTTCGGCTTCTTCGTGTACGGGAAGCAGTGATACCGTTTTTATATACAGCAAACGTGCCGCCATTTCGAGAAATTCGCTTGAAACGTCGAGATTATCTTCCTGCATCTGACGCACGTAATCAAGATACTGTTCAATGATTTCCATAATGGGAACGTCGTTTATGCTGAGTTTTTTCTTGCTTATCAGCTGAAGAAGAAGGTCCATGGGGCCTTCGAAAACTTCAAGCTTATACTGAATTTTCTCCAAAATTCTTTACTCTCCCCTTAATACCCCAACACCTTGAAGGGTAAATATGCGAGCTTTGAAAGAAGCCCGTAAACAAAATTTGATGCAATGCTCAGCGGTGTATCGAGTATGCCGAAAATAATGAGAGCAAACACCGCAAGGATTATATATCTCTCGTACTGAAGATATTTGAAATAATATTTTGACGGAATTATAAGTGAAAGGATTTTTGAGCCGTCAAGGGGCGGTATGGGTAAAAGATTGAACACCGCAAGGCTGATGTTGATTGAAGCGGCAAAGCCGAAGAACGACGATGAAACCTCCCAGACAAGTGCTCCTGTTTTTAAAAGCACCACCGCTGCGCAGTTTCTGAGTAAAATAAAGAAGAAAGCCATCACGATGTTTGCAAGAGGTCCCGCAAAGGCTGTAAGTGCCATTCCCGCTTTGGGATTTTTAAAGTTTCTTGCGTTAACTCTTACAGGCTTTGCATAGCCGAATCCGACAAGCAATATCATTGCCGCACCCATAATGTCGATATGAGCAAGCGGATTAAGAGTCAATCTGCCTGTTCTTTCGGGTGTTGAGTCGCCAAGCTTTGTTGCAATCAAAGCGTGGGCATATTCGTGAATAGGCATTGTGCAGAAAACTACAAATACACTTGCCATAAGTCCGATAAGGACCTGTGTCATATCTCCGGTTCTGATTAAATCAAATAACATTTTTAAACCTTTCTGCCGCAAACGATACGTCCGATGCCGTTAAAATCGGCTTCTTCGGAAATATCCGTACAATAATCTGAAAATAAATTTTTTATTGCCGCCGTCTGACCCTCTCCGCATTCAACGGCGATTGCTCCGTTGCAATACGGAAGCCATTTTTCGGCGATTGCCCTGTAAAAATCAAGACCGTCTTCTCCGCCGTCAAGAGCCATTGAAGGCTCAAGCTGAACTTCGCTCTGAAGCGTCGGGATAACTTTGCTCTCAATATAGGGCGGGTTGGAAAGAATAATATCGGGCTTCGGGATATCAAAGAATTCGTATCCGCTGAATAAATCCCCTGAAATAAGCTCTGCGTTTGTGAGAGCGTGCCTTATCTTGTTTGATTTGAGATACGCAAATGCTTCGGATGATTTTTCAAGAAGAAAAACCTTTGAATCGGGAATAAGCCTTGCAAGAGTTAAACCGATGCAACCCGTGCCCGCACACAAATCGTAAATTACAGGCGATTTTTTATCTTTAAGATAACCGAGTGCATAATCAACAAGCATTTCGGTTTCGGGTCTCGGAATAAGCACTCCCTTGCCGACGTTGAAGCTTTCGCCGTAAAAATCCCATTCACCGATTACGTACTGAACGGGAATTCCCGAGGCTCTTTCGCCGATTTTTTCAAGAAACAAATCTGCTTTGTCTTTATCTGCTTCACTGCGGGGACTGAAAATCAGCACTTCCCTGCCGCCGAAAACCGATTCAAAAATCCAGCGTGCTTCATTTTCGCAGTTTTCAATATTCTGCTCTTTGAGTATACCTGAGCCTTCGTTCAACAATTCCGAAACCGTCATTCGCTTTTTTCCTCTGTTGCTTCGGAGTTTTCTTCTGCTTCTTCGGTTTTCTTTTCGGGCACCTTACCTGTCAGAGCAGCCTTCATCGCTTCAATTGCAACTTCGATGATTTCATCGTCAGGCTCACAGGTCGTTATTCTCTGCATAAGAAGACCGGGTGCAGAAAGAAGATTTGTGAATTTATTGGGATACTTGCCTGCAAGCTGGATAAACTCAAAGCCGATACCCATAATGGCGGGAAGCATAAGAATCTTTGTTGCAATCCAGATAAGTCTTGTTTCGGTAAGTTGAGGGAAAGCAAATGCAACAATTGACGAAATAAGAATGCTCAGAAGAATTGTTACAAAAATGAAGCTTGTTCCGCACCTGGGGTGGAATCTTTTTTCTTTTCGGATGTTTTCAACAGTAAGCTCTTTGCAGTGCTCAAAGCAGAAAATCGTTTTATGCTCCGCACCGTGGTACATATAAACTCTGCGGATATCCTTCATTCTTGCCACAAGAGCCATATAGACAATAAAAATTACTACTCTGATTACGCCTTCAAAGATAGCTCTCCACATATCGATTGCACCGTGAGCAAGCTTTCCGTTGATTAAATCAAAGAAAAAGCTGGGCAGATACATAAAGAGGAACATTGCAAGACCCACACCGAGCACAGCCGCAATGCCGCCGATTACCGCCATCATCTTGGGTCCGAAATGATCGGATATCCATTTATCAAGCTTTGATTCGTTTTCCGCTTCAATATCGATAGAGGTTTTCTCTGCCGACTCCATAATAAGCTTATAGCCCATTATCATCGATTCGGCAAAAGAAACAATGCCTCTGATAATCGGAATATTAAGAATTTTATATTTCTTTCGAACGGAAACAAACTCTTTCATTTCTGTTTCAATGCTGCCGTCAGGCAAACGGAGTGAAACCGCGGTGCCTTCGGGACCTCTCATCATAATGCCTTCCATAAGAGCCTGTCCGCCGACTGCTACGTACTTGGGTTTATCGGTTTTGTTTTTATTCATTATTGCTTATATCTCCTTCCTGGAGTGTAGGTTTATCGTTTCGCTCCGCAGATGCGGTTTCAATCGGAAGAGTGATTTTTACGGTTGTTCCTTCGCCGTAAACGCTGTCAATCTCAAAACTGCCGTTATGAAGCTTTACGATTTCATCAACAACGGCAAGTCCGATTCCCGAGCCGCGGACCGTTGAATTGGCTTTGTAGAATTTTTCCTTGACGTGAGGCAAATCCTCGGGACGGATTCCCGACCCCGTATCGCTGACGGTTATAACAAGAGTTGCGGGGTTAACAATTTCTGCGATGATAACGATTTTGCCGCCGTGCTCCGAATATTTGAGAGCATTGTCAAGGATATTGATAAATACCTGCTTGATTCTTGATGCGTCAGCCGTTGCGGGTGCGGGAGCGGACGGAACGTTATAAATAATTTCCACGCCTTCCTTTACCGTTCTTTCTCTGAACGCAAACACAACCTCGTCAAGCTCGGCAAGAATATCTATTTTTTCGTTTGTAAGCTTCAGACTGCCGTTATTCATTCTCGAGAAATCAAGCAGTTCTTCAACCATTTCGTTGAGTCTGCCCGCTTCGCTGATGATAACGTTCATGCCTCTGTTTGTCATCGTTTCATCAGTTGAGCCTATCTGAAGCAGAGTCTCACCCCAGCCCTTGATTGCCGTAAGGGGTGTTCTGAGCTCGTGCGATACCGTTGAAATGAAATCGTTTTTCAGCCTGTCATTTTCAGCAAGCTTGGTTGCCATATCGTTTATAGTTGTACAAAGCTCACCGATTTCATCGTTATAGGGATAATGGTCGATTCTTGCGGCAAGGTCACCCCTTGCGATTTTTTTTGCGGTTTCGCCGATATCCTTAACAGGATTAACGATTGAACGGATAAAGAACGTACCCGAAAGCAAAAGCAGAGCAACAAGCACAAGCGCCGCTATAACAATCACAATTGAGATTTTAGTAAGCTGGGCATCGAGCTGCTCAAGCGAAACCATAAATCTTACGGCACCAGTAAAAGTTCCCGAAGAGGTTGTGTAAATACAGGTTTTTGCCATTATCTTTTCGCCCGAAGGAAGCTTGCCCGTCCATTTTGCGTTTCCGTTGCCCTCAAGCGCCGCATCATAATCGGGCATTTCAACCTCTGCATTGATTTCAAATCCGCTGGTTGAAAGCACAACCTTTCCTGCGTTGTTGATTACCCATACGGCAACCTTTTCTCTGTCGGGAAAGCTTTCGATATAGTTTCTGCCCGCCTGTTCAAAATTTTCAGGCTTTGTTTCGCCGTAATAGTTGAAAGCGGTTGAGATTTCCTTGGCTGAATAAGCATCAAGGGCCATATCGGCAACGCTGTAATAATAATTTCTGAATGAAACAATCATTGTTACCGAAACCGTTATAAGAATAACGAAAACGATAAGCGCAACGTTCAGAAACCAACGTTTGGTTATGCCGACAAATTTCAACCTGCTTCCCCCTTTCTGCGGAATTTTAAACTAAATTATACAATCCATTTATAGCCGACGCCCCAGATTGTTGTTAAATGTCTGGGTGCCGAAGGTTCTTCTTCAACCTTCATGCGAAGGCGTCTGATGTTAACGTCAACTATTTTCTCTTCGCCGAAGTATTCGCTGCCCCAGACTTTATTGAGAATATCCGTTCTGCTTAAAGCCGCGCCAGCATTTGCGAAGAAATATTCCATCATCTGGAATTCAACCTGTGTAAGCTCAATGAATTTGCCGTTTTTGGTAAGAGTTCTGCTTCTGAGATTAAGCTTGAATTCGCCAAGCTCAATTATATCTTCGCTTACAGCCTTCTGTGTGCTGTTCATAGCAACGCGTCTGTAAACCGCATCAACTCTTGCAACAAGCTCCGTGGGTGAAAACGGCTTTGTAACGTAATCGTCAGCCCCCATCATAAGACCTGTTATTTTGTCCATTTCCTGTGTTTTGGCGGTGAGCATTATTATGCCGATATTATTGCTTTTTTCGCGCAGTCTTCTGCAAACCTCAAGACCGTCCATATTGGGCATCATAACGTCAAGCAGAGCAATGTCCACGTCGCCGCCGCAGGCTTCGTAAAGCTCAACAGCCTGTGCTCCGTCACAAGCCTCAAGAACTTCGTAACCTCCTCTGCGAAGGTTAATTACAATAAACTCTCTTATTGCAGACTCGTCTTCTGCAATCAAAACCCTTTTCATAATTTATCTCCTCTGATTATCAAAGCTTTGATATTTTCTCTTTGATTTGTTCTGCGGTGATTCCTCTTTCAGCACCGCCCTGATATATATTCACGCAGATGATATATCCGTCCGCTTCAAGAACGGAAACGTAGTTTGCGTTTTCAAAACTTGACGATGTTACCTTCATCAAAGAATAAAGTTCGGTTTTTTCACCTGTTTCGGTATTTTTCTCATAAACAGTCCAGCAGTTTATCTCGGAATATTTATCAAGACCGATGCTGTAGCGTTCTTCATTGCTTATCATAAGCTTGTAGCCGTCTTCAACGTTAACAAGAGCATTTGCAACCGTTACGAAGCTTCCGTCGGGATAGCAGTTGAGCCAGCTTGTGATATAAACGTTACTCGGGTCAACGGCAAGAGGATCAACGTTGCTGCTGAGCACCTCAACCTGATAAGGTACGTCAATTATTCCGTCGTTGTTTATATCCGAGCAGGGAATCGGGTCATAGCGGAGCGTTGCCGAGGTTGACATAGTGTCATTATCAAAGAAAGCATTGCAAAGCTCGTCTTTTTCCGAGTCCCAGTAGATGATTTCGGTAAGCATCTGTCGCTCGCCTTTATAAGCATCGATATAAATCATCAGCGCCGAACCGTCGGATGAATTCTGCATCTGTATCGGTGCATATCCGCTTATATTGGCATCAACCTTTGTTTCGCCTTTGAGCACGGCTGCGCCGCCGTAAATTCCGAATATCCTTGCGAATCTCTGCGGTGCGGCAGGATTATTGCTGGGCGTTGTGACAAGGAAAATTTCGTCATACAAATCGCCGTCAACGTCAGCAATGAACGTTGCCGAACAGGCTTCATTGGAAATCTCTTTATATCCTTTTTCTTCGGAACGGTGATAAACGGTAAGCATTCTGCTTGTTGTTACACCCGACGTTGCCCAAAGAATAACAATCTCGTTCACACCGTCAACGTCAAAGTCTTTGACCTTTACGCTTTCGACCTGATTGCCGTAACCGATATAGCTTGAAGAGAGTGACCAGCCTTTACCGTCTTCCTCATAAAAGCGTACCTTTGCGGTCTGGTCCGTTGAACCGTCACAGTAAAGAACGATGGCTTCGTTTTTTGAATCGCCGTCAATATCTTCAACAATTATTCCCGATTTGTAATCTCCGCTGAAAGGTGTGCAGAAGAAAGAATCGGAGCCGATATCTTTTTTTATAACCTCAACAAGACCTTCGTATTCGTCGAAATAAAGAGGCGGTGAAAGAAGAGAGTCAGCTGAACGGAATAAATCCACGTTGGTACACGATGACAAAATCAACGTTGCCGAAAGCAACATTGCAACAACCGCAACGATTTTTTTCATACCGATTCTCCTCTCCGATAATATTTCAAGATATTATAACATATTGCTTACAAATAAATCAATATATAAATATTAAATATTTATATAAATATATAAAATAAACCCGTTCTGCATCCAGGCAAAACGGGTTTTGATTATCATAATTTAAACAACTTCTGTAATCACTGAATATTTGCCGTAAATCCAGCAATCGTCAACGCCTGTAAGAACAACGGGTACGGTTACCGTTCCGTCATTATTGCTTGTTGCGTTTTTGTAATCAAGCGCAAAATTTTCGGAAGTCAGATTGTAAACTGATTCTGAAGGACCGACAACCTGAATCTTTGTTCCCACACCGTCTTTCACGGTCACCTCGCGGGAGCCGTCAAGAAGCATCATCGTTTCAGGAATTATAAACGGTGAGCCGTAAACAACTCCGTTTGCGTTAACGGTAACAACAAACTCTGCATTTTCGCTGTTGATTGCGTTGAATTCGTTATCCTCAAAAGCGAAGGTCAGTTCATTTTTACCGGGCTTGATTTCACTGAAATCAATCTCGCCGATTATAACGGTTCTGTCAGTTCTGTCTTTCTCTTTTTTAAAGCCGAAGAGCTCTTTTTCAGGCGTTATTGAATAAGTAAAGGGAAGAATTTCTTTATCCGCTTCACCGTAATAACTACCCTCAATGTATCCCGTGGGAATATAAGCTTCGGGGATGCCTGTGAAAGAACACTCCACGCCGCATTCCACGGTTTTATAAACAGGCACAAGAACGTTCACCGTACTTGCACTGTTAAGTTCAACGTATTTGGGAGTCTGTCCGTTATTCTTCTGAAGAAGGAGCTTTGCCTGAATATTTGTGTTTTCGGTTAATCCGCCGTGCATATCAACCTGTGCAACGATTTCAGAAATATCGTTAATCTCCGACTCCGGACCGTAAATCGTTATTTCTTTAAGCTCGGGTGCGGGGTCACAGGCAAAATATCCCTCCTGAGCAAGATTATCCTCTCCGCCGTCAACGGTAAGGCTCACCCTTACAGGAACTTTTTTGCTTGATTCAACGTCAAAAAACACCGAAACAGAGTCAACCGAAACGGAAACAATTTCATATTCGGGTCTCGTGCTTACACTGCTCACTTCAATCGGAAGCACGTAGGTTTCTCCGCCGTGATTTACCGAGCCGAGGTTTGCCGAAACTTCAATATCGTTGATAATATCGTCATCCTCAACGATGTATCTTTTGCCTATGATTGTTACGTCAACCTTCAGTCCCTCTTCGCCGTAAGCATCAAGCGAAAGGGTGTTTTTGAGGAATGAAGTATCAACCTTTACGGGCACGTTTTTGATTGTTACGGTTGTTTCAGGTGTGTATTCAACAGCAATAACAACCCATATTATAATAGCAACAACAACCGAAAACACAAGAAGAATCCGGTTATTATAGAATATATCGTTTAAAGTAAATTTGGATTTTTTCATTTTTTCCAGCCCTTAAATATGTTTTTAAGCGTTTCTTTTTCGGTCGCTTCGTTGTCATCGTTGTTATCAAGAAGATAGTCAAGCATCTTTTCTCTGAGCTCTGCTTCGGTAAGATTTCTGATAAACTTGCCCCTTAAAGCAATAGAAATAATGCCTGTTTCTTCCGACGTTACAACAACCATTGCATCACTCTGCTCGCTCATACCCAGAGCAGCTCTGTGTCTTGTTCCGAGATCGCTTGAAACGTTGTCACTCTTGGTCAGAGGAAGAACGCAGCCTGCACAGAGAAGTCTGCCGTTTCTGATAACCGCAGCACCGTCGTGAAGCGGCGAATTCGGAAAAAATATGTTTCCGACAAGCTCGTGAGTTATATGAGCATCAATGTTTTTTCCCGTTTTGATAACGTCACCGAGAAGCATATCTTTTTCAAGAACAATCAGCGAACCGATACGGTTCTGGCTCATTCTTTCAACGGCTTTCGCAACTTCAATAACGGCACTGTTAACAACGCTGTCATCCTCACGTCCGTTTTTAAAAAACGAGCTGATTGCGGAAAATCTGCTCTTACCTACCCTTTCGATAACCTGTCTGATTTCCTGTTGAAAAAGGACGATAAGAACTATAAAGATATTCTGGAATACAACCCTGAAAATATATGCACTTGACTGCATCTGCATCTGGTATACGATGAGATAGCCGATACCGAGAAGCAAAAGGCCCTTTGCAAGCTGCATGGCTCTTGTTTCTCTTATCAGCTTAATTCCGTGATAAATTATAAACGCAACAAGACATATATCAAGAAAGTCCGCTACGCTGAATTTTATTGAAGGTAACTTATCAAAAAAATCCGAAATATTTTCAAAAGCGGCCATAAAGAGACCTAACCTTTCCTAAAAAATATATTTCTATCATAGCACAACCAAAACAGGGTTGTAAAGGAATATTGAAAGTAATTCAAAAAAAATTAACTTTCTGTTCTTTTTATCAGACAAACCGCCTGTGCGGATATACCCTCGCCCGCACCAGTAAAGCCCATTCCTTCTTCTGTGGTTGCCTTTACGCTTACAAAATCTGCTGAAATGCCGCAAGCTGAAGCTATATTGTTTCTCATCTGAGGAATATGTGGCTTCATTTTGGGCTGCTGAGCAATAATTGTTGAATCAATATTGACAATACCGTAGCCGTTTTCATCCAACACGCGCACAACTTCTTTTAAAAGCAGAAGACTGTCTGCATCCTTGAATTTTTCATCGTTATCAGGAAAAAGACATCCGATATCTCCGAGTGCCGCCGCACCGAGAAGAGCATCGCTGATTGCGTGAAGCAGTACGTCTGCATCGGAATGACCGAGCAAACCTTTTTCATAAGGAATATCAACACCGCCGACAATAAGCTTTCTGCCTTCGGTAAGTCTGTGCACGTCGTAGCCCTGTCCTATTCTGAACATTTTTTCCACTCCCGTTCAATTTCGGTTAAATCCTGAATGAATCTTTCATAAGTTGTTATGCAGTTGAGAACTTTCACAAGCGAATTTGCCGAAAGTCTTGACGGCAAAGCATAGTAACGGAGCAAAGCTGCTCTTTTTTCGGAGCTGTTTTCCCCTCCTGTCAGACCCGCATTGTATAAATCCGTTTTTGTTATGGGTCTTTCAGGCTCTGTTGAATCCTCATAAAGCACGCCAGCATTGGCAAGCGCCTGCATAATAATCTCCTGCGATACTCCCTCAACACCGAGCTTGCCCTCTTTTGAAGGTTCGGTTTTACGCTTTTCTTTACCGAAAATATCGGGGATATACGCGTGTTTTATTGTTTTCGGGTCAACGGTTGAGCCGATAAAAGAACGGATTTTAAAGCCTGCGGAATCGCTGTCCGTAAGTACAAGAATCCCCCTCTTTTCAGCGAGCATTCTTATAAGCTGCTGCAACTCCTTATCCCTGAAAATGCCGAAGCCGTCGGTCTGAATAATCGGTGCGTCGATTATCCCCGAAAGCTTGATTTTATCGTATTTACCCTCAACTATTACCGCCTGTTTGATTTTTATCATAATTATCTCCCGCCGACTCTTGCAAGCCTGACAACCGTCTGCTCAAGAATCAGTCTTTTATCAAGCGATGAACTCTTCATTGCGGTGTCCGCATCCGTAAGTATATCAACGCATTCGGTTATATCTGCAAAGGTCATATGGGTACCGTTACGTGCGGCATTCGTAAGCCTGAATTCCTTGCCTGCATAGTTATAAAACTTCGCAACGGATTCAGCTCTGTTACCCGATTTTACAGCCGCTTTTGCCCTGTAAATATCGGAATAAGACGCGATAAGCGCACCGAGAATCTGAAACTCATCCTCACGCTGTTCAAAAAGGATTTCGAGCTTTTTGAAGGCACTGTCAAATCTGCCTGCGGTGAGATCGCGAATCATATCAAACACCTTCGCATCAAGGCTCTTGATGCAGACCGCATCTATATCTTTTCTGGTAATTTCGTCCTGTGCATAGGCACAAACCTTTTCGGTTTCGTTAAGAAGCGTATTCAAATCCGCACCGACACACGAAACAAGATATGCCGCCGCGCCTTTTTCAAAGGTTTTTCCTCGCTTCCTGGCACCGTTTTCAACCGTTTTCGCAAGGTCAATTGCGGTTTTTTTATCAAGCTTTACCGCGTTTGCGTGCTTTTCAAAAAGCTTGATAACCTTATTCCACTTTGCTCCTTTCGGCTCGTAGCCGACAAAAGTGAAAATAAGCGCACAGTCATCGGGAGTTTCCGTAATAACCGTTTCAAGCTGCTCCATACCGTTATCGTCAAGCGTATCAAGAGGAAAATCCTTGACAAGCACGCATTTTGTTTCTGCCATCATCGGTACGGATTCCGCACTCTCATAAATATCCGAAAGGGTTGATTCCTTGCCGTCAAAGGTATGAAAATTGAAATCGGCAAAGGCTTCATCAACCGTTTTGTCAACTATTTTCTGTGTATAAACTTTTTTAAGATAACTTTCTTCACCGTAAATAAGGTAAACGCCGACGGGGTCTTTGCTGATTTTTTCTTTCAACGCTTTTTCGTCCAATAAAGGCATTTTACCCGTCCTTTCTGTATGAGCTCATTTTACCGTTACGAGCCCTTATAATAATATTTCCGTTGCCCGCAGTTGCAGACACGTTAACCCCTCTGTTTTTCAGTTCGTTCTGAATTGTAACTCCTCTGCTGTTACCCGCACAGATTACCGCTAAATCATAACCGTTATCCGTAATGTTGTCGGGATAATCACCGCGGGTTATAAATATATCCGTCTGCGGTGCACTGCTAACGGGGTAAGTGCAGACAGCCGCAGTTACATCATTTGTTTCTATAATCACGCACCATTTTGAATCAATTTCCTCGCCGTATGCTTTAAAGTTTTTGCTGATATAAACTCCGTTGATATCAACTGAATCCGCCATACCCGAAACCTGTTTTATCTCACGGCTGATTTCACCATGCATAAAAGTTTTCGGTGTGTATTCCCTGATAATTCCAATGGCTTCGGACGAAGCATAATCGCTTGAATCGGTCAGAATCATACAGTCTATTTTCCCGTAGCAACCGTCAAGCGCACGCGAAATACTGCTTGCGGTAAAGAAATCATCACCGCCGCAGTTGACAAGAATGTTTTCTCCGCCGTGCGTAAACAAAACAGCTACACCGTTGCCTGTATCAATAACTTCAACCCTTGTTTCTCTGCGTTCCGAATATGAAACGGCAACCGAGGAAACAACGAGAATTGAAAACGCAATAAACGTTGATACAACAGGCTTTCCCCTGCCCGCAAATCCAAGCACGAGAGCTATAGCCGCAAAAATCATAACTCCGCTGAAAATAATATCAGCACTGTCCGATTCCATTCTGAGGTTAAGCTCATCTACGGTAGAAAAACCATCAGAATACTTTATAATTAAATCAATTATAAATCCACCCGTAAGTGCAAACAAATTGAAGCCCGCACCGAAAACCGATGCCCAGACCGCACCGAGTGCGCAAAGCACCATACATACACCGACAAAGGGCAGAATTATGACGTTTGAAACCAATGCGTAAAGGCTGACGGAAGCCGTGAATCGGTATACCAGCGGCAAAGTCATCAGGCTTGCGCAGGCGGTGATTCCAAAGCTCTCCGCAACGTAAAGCAAAGCCTTGCAGACATACTCATTGCTGAATTTTCTTCGCAGAAACCGAGCAATTTCGGGATAAACATACTGCGAATGAAGAATCACTCCCGTTGTTGAAAGAACGGAAAGCTCAAGCGCAAGCGAACCCATAGAAAACGGATTTATGCACGCCATTATAATAAGTGAAATCCCAAGAGAATTAAGGGAATCGCTCTTTCTCGAAATAATTTCGGCAAGCAAATAAACAAGCATCATTATGCCCGCTCTGACCACCGAATAAGTAAAGCCCGCAATCGCCATAAAGGCAATAACGCCCGTTGCGGCAATAAGCGAAGACACCTTTCGGTCAAGACGGGTTTTCTTAAGCAAAATCAGAATCAGATTTGCCCAGAGTGAAAGATGGAGTCCCGAAACGCACACAATATGTGCAAGACCGACCGTACGGATATCTCTGTAAACAGTTGACGGAATATCGCTTTTGTCACCAAGAATCATCGCAACCGCCAGAGCACCCTTTTCATCGGGCAGAGCTTTATAAACCGCATTTTTAATTGCTTCTCTGTAGCGGACAAGCTTATAGCCGAAGGGTTTATCCCCAGCCTCAATTTCTGTAATTATAATCTCGCCCGACGGATAAGCACCAAGCACCGTTCCGCTTGCTTTGTTTGAAGAAAGAGCATAATCCGAAGTTTTGCCCCTTTTATAGAAAACAAATTCGCCCTCAACGCAATCGTAAGCCTCTGCTTCAAGCGGAGAACTGAAAACCAGACGCACGTCAGCTTCAACCTTTTCGCCGCCGATTTCCAGGCTTTCGGCATTATAATAAAACTTTCCGTATTCCGCCTCAACGTTATCGGTAAGACGCGCTTTCATACGAAGAGTCTGCCCGTCATAAGAGGTAAGCGGCAGATACATATAATTTGTTGAAACAAAAAGCATCAGGCAAGAAAGTGAAACAGATGCAAGCGCAACGGGAATCTGTTTTATTTCTCTGAGCTTTTCAACAAAAAGCGCAATAACCAGAGCAATTACACTGCCGATTAATACAGCAAGCATTACTCCGGTTTTGCAGTCAAACAAAAATGCTGTGGTTAAAAATACCGTGAAGCCTGCCACGGCAAACGGACGCGCCAATTTAAATCACTCGCAATGGATTGTTATTACTTTTCGATAAGAGGAATTTCGGCAAGGAAAACGATATCGTCTCTCTGTGCCGCATCGCCTTCTGCAAGCACTGCGGCCTTTGCAACAACGTTTGTATCGAACTTTGCACAAAGAGTTTCAACCGCTTTGAGCGATTCGCCCGTGCTGATAACGTCGTCGAGAATAACAACTCTTTTGCCTCTCATCTGCTCACCTTCAAGGCTGTCGAGGATAAGCACCTGCTCTGCATCGGTGGTGATTGAACGCACGTTTACCGATACAGGCTCTTTCATATAAAGCTTTGCTTTTTTGCGTACGACAAAATACTTTTTACCGCTCTGTCTTGCCATTTCATAGGCAAGAGGAATGCTCTTTGCTTCGGGAGTTACGATAAAATCAAACTCGGGAAGCTTTTCAAGGAGCTTTTCGGCAGCGTGAACGGTAACCTCAACGTCACCGAAAAGAATACACGCCGCAATATCAAGCTTATCGCTTATGGGACATCTGAGCAGGTCTCTTTCAAGACCCGCTATATCAACTCTGTAATATTCTGACATATCGGTTTCCTCCTTAACCCGCAGGCCAGCCGAAATCTCTGCCGCCCATAAGGTGGAAGTGAAGATGCTTCACTGTCTGTCCAGCACTTTCACCGCAGTTGTTTACGATTCTGTAGCCGTTATCAAGGCCTTTTTCTTTTGCGATAATTGCCGCAACCTCAAATATATGGGCAACAACCGAGCTGTTTTCGGCATTGATTTCCGCCGCTGAAGCAATATGCTGCTTGGGGATAATCAGTATGTGAACGGGTGCCTGGGGTTCAAGGTCATAAAAAGCAAGCACCTTATCATCTTCATAAACTTTATTTGAAGGAATATCTCCGTTTACGATTTTACAAAAAATACAATCCATAATATTTTTCCTTTCCGAGCGGTGAAATCGGGTGCGGGCAGAGCCCACACTCAACTTTTCACTCTTCACTTATTTAAGCATACCTTTAACGATGCCTTCAACAGCCGCCATAGCAGTTTCAACACCGCTTACGTCCTTTGTGCCCGCCATTGCGCTGTCGGGTCTGCCGCCGCCTGAGCCACCTGCAAGCTTTGCAACTTCTCTGACGATGTTGCCTGCGTGAGCACCCTTTGAAACGGCATCCTTGCCGCAAGCACAGGCAAAGTTTGCACTTGCGCCGTTGATTCCGCAGATGACTGCAACGGAATCCGCGTTTTCCTTAACCTTATCACACATTGAGCGAAGGTCACCGGGGTTAACACCTTCAACGGTTGTGATGATGAGCTTAACGCAGCCAAGGTCGATTGCACCGCCCATAAGGTCACCTGTTTTAAGCTGTGAAATCTCCGCACGAAGCTGCTCGATTTCCTTTTCTTTTGCTTTGAGGTCAGCCATTACGGAAGCAGCCTTTTTATCAAGCTCGCTTACGTTTGCAAGCTTCATTGAAGCGGCTGTGCTTCTGATAAGCTCGGTATCCTTTGCAATATAATCAAGCACACCGTAGCCTGTTACGCCTTCAATACGGCGCACACCGGCTGCAACCGAAGTTTCTGAAACAATCTTGAAAAGTCCGAGTTTGCCTGTGTTGTTAACGTGAGTACCGCCGCAAAGCTCTGTTGAGAAGTCGCCCGCTTTTACAACGCGTACAACGTCGCCGTATTTTTCACCGAAAAGTGCCATTGCACCAAGCTTTTTGGCTTCATCAATGGGCATTTCTCTGTTGGTTACTTCAACGGCTGAAAGAATAATATCGTTGATTTTCTTTTCAACAACTGCAAGCTCTTCTGATGTAAGAGCCGAGAAATGTGTAAAGTCAAATCTTACTGCACGGTCGTTGACAAGCTGGCCCGCCTGCTCAACGTGAGTGCCGAGAGTATCACGAAGCGCAGCCTGAAGAAGATGAGCTGCGGTGTGGTTTCTCTTTGTTGCCTCTCTTGCCTCTTCGTTGTAAACGGTAACAGCCTTATCGCCGACCTTTACGCCGTCACCTGTGAGGGTACCGTGGTGAAGATATGCACCGTCAGGATCTTTGGTTGTGTTTGTAACTTCAAATACGCTTTCGCCGATTCTGATTACACCCGTATCGCCTGCCTGACCGCCGCTTTCAGCATAGAAAGAGGTTTTGTCAAGAACGATAACAGCGCTGTCACCGTCATCAATGAAATCTTTTCTCTCGCCGTCAGCAACAAGGGCAAGAATTTCTGCGTCGGTGTTGTTTTCTGTGTAACCTGTGAATTCCGTTTTTGCGATATCCTTGAATGAAACGCCGTTGTTTCTCCAGTCTGAGTCTGCCGCGTTTCTCTTAGCGTTCTTTGCTCTGAGTCTTGCTTCCTCAACAAGCTGACGGAACTTTTCTTCGTCAACAGTCATATTCTTTTCGTTTGCAATTTCCTTTGTGAGGTCAATGGGGAAGCCGTATGTGTCCTGAAGTCTGAATGCATCTTCGCCCGAAAGAACGCCGTTTTCGGATTTTTCCATCATCTCGTTAAGAAGACCGAGACCTGAATCGATTGTCTTATAGAAGCTCTCTTCTTCGGTTGAGATAACCTTCTTGATATAATCCTGCTTTTCAACAAGGTTGGGATATGCATTTGCGTTTTCTGCAATAACGGTATCGCAGACCTCTGCAAGGAAAGGTCTGTCAATGCCTATAAGTCTGCCGTGTCTTGCCGCTCTGCGAAGAAGTCTTCTGAGAACGTAGCCTCTGCCGCTGTTTGAGGGAAGAACACCGTCGCCTACCATAAAGGTTGTGCTTCTGATATGGTCGGTGATAACACGAAGAGAAATATCCTTCTTTTCGTCATCGTGATAGTTGAGCTTTGCAATTTCCATAATGTGCTTCATAATGTTGCGAACGGTATCAACCTCAAAAAGGTTATCAACGTCCTGCATTACGCAAGCAAGTCTTTCAAGACCCATACCTGTATCGATATTGGGATTTGCAAGACGGGTATAGTTATTGTTGCCGTCGTTTTCAAACTGTGTGAAAACAAGGTTCCATACTTCGATAAATCTGTCGCATTCACAGCCTACCTTACAGTCGGGGCTGCCGCAACCTTTTGAGGGGCCTCTGTCAAAATAGATTTCGGAACAGGGACCGCAAGGACCTGCACCGTGCTCCCAGAAGTTATCCTCTTTGCCGAAACGAACCATATGTGAGGGGTCAACGCCCACTTCTTTTGTCCAGATATCGTAAGCTTCGTCGTCTTCAAGATATACGCTTACGTAAAGAAGCTCTGCGGGGATTTCGAGAACTTTTGTGAAGAATTCCCAGGCCCATGCCGTTGCTTCGTGCTTGAAATAATCGCCGAACGAGAAGTTGCCGAGCATTTCAAAATAGGTGCCGTGGCGTGCGGTTTTACCTACGTTCTCAATATCGGGTGTACGGATACATTTCTGGCAGGTTGTAACTCTCTTTCTGGGAGGGGTTACTTCGCCTGTGAAATACTTTTTCATGGGAGTCATACCTGCGTTGATGAGCAGAATGCTCTTGTCTCCCTGAGGAACAAGTGAGAAGCTGGGCAATCTCAGATGATCCTTTGATTCAAAAAATGCAAGATATTTTTCTCTTAATTCGTTAAGACCTGTCCATTGCATAGTCTTTTTCCTCCTAAGGGGCATTTTTACCCCGATTTTTTAATATTTTATCCTGTTAAAACTGAAAAAAAGGTGCAGTTTCACAACCCGGTATGGGACGGCAAAAGCCGCGGTACCACCCAAATTGCGCAAACTGCACCACTCAATTCCTTTAACGCGGGATACGCCGCCGTTCATCACGGCAGAACTCCGGGGCGGCCTTCCTTCGCTTTTAAGCCTGTCCGCCGTTTCAGCATTTCGGCAGACTCTCTGTAAGCAAGCGGAGAATTCTTCCCCATCACAGTTTATTTATTATTTTTGACCGCAAATATTATATATCATTTAAAGCCTGAATGTCAAGGCATTTAAGGGTTGATTATTCTGCTTCCAGAAGACCCATTGATACCCAGCCGATCTGACCGTTAAACTCTACCTTTGCGAATTTGTTGCTGTCCTTCTTGTTTTCGGAATCGCGGATTTCATAAACCTCAACGGTTGCACCCGCATCGATTGTGCCGAGCTTATCGGAATCCGAACGGGGTTTTGAACGCACGTTGATGTCGTCACTTGCGGTATATTTACCGATAACCTCACCTGCTGATGAATCGGGAACGCTTGAAGCGGGAGCTTCGGTTACAACCTTATAATCCGCATAGAAAGCAATTGCTTCATCACCTACGAGAAGGTGACCCCATTTGCCGTCTTTCTTTGCAAGGTAAACGCCGTCTTCACCCTGAAGAATCTCTTCATATTCGAAGGGAACAACGGTGCCGTCCATATTAATGATACCCATTTTACCGTCTTTCTTTACGGCAACAACGCCCTTATCAAAACCGCGGCAGCTGTCTGCTGCGTAAGATTTGGTGTTGGGAGCATCATAGAGATAATCAACAACAAGCTTGTCGCTATCCTTTGCAACGTAACCCCATTTGCCGTCTGCGTTCTGAGCCGCCGCATAGCCTTCATAATAGCGGTCTCTTTCAACGTATTTATCGCTGCCAGGAGTTGCGGTTGTGTTGATTGCGTGATTGTTGTGAACGGTAGCGGTTACAACGGGAACACCGTTTTCATATTTTACTTCGTAAGCTTTTCCGCCGCTTACTGCAAGAAGATGGTAATCTTTTTCATCTTTATAATCTTTACCGTCGCTGCACATCTTGAAGCCTTCGTAATCGGCATTGAGCACAACGTTACCGGCGTTATCAAGAAGACCGAATTTGCCGCCTTTTTCGAACACTGCGTATTCTTCGTTGAGATACTTGATGCTGCCGTATGCGTTGAGAGCATCAATTTCTTTCCACTGTGTTGCGATATTTGATGAATATGATGAGGTGGGATCGGTGGTTTCACCGTCATCCTTTTTGCCCGAAGATATACCGATTACTGCTGCGATAACCGCAATTATAATTACGGCTACTGCCGCGGCGATAATAATAACCTTTTTGTCAAGCTTAGGTTTTTTATCGGTTTCGGTTTTCTTTACTTCCGCATTATCCGTTTCAACGGGAGCAGGCTCTACGGGAGTCGGTTCTTCCTCTTTTTTATAGCTTGAGAATGAAATTGCACCTGTATCCTCGTCAAGGTCAACAACCTCGTCGCTTTCGGCAAAGTCATTAAGCTCGTCCATACTGCGTTTGATTGCTTCAAGAAGCTCATCGCCCTGTGTTTCCGCTTCGGGCTCTTCAGAAGACTCTTCAGCTTCGGGAATTTCTTCTTCTGTTTCTTCAGCGGCTTCTTCGGCAGACTCTTCAGCAACAGGTTCCTCTTCGGTTTCGTCTGTATCGGTGCCTATGATGCTGCTGATTCTGTCCTTGAAAGACACGATTTCTTCTTCGATTTTATCTACTGTTTCCTCGGCAGTTTCTTCTTTTTCTTCGGGAATATCCTCTGCCTCGGTAACTTCTTCAGCTTCTGCCGTTACCTCTGCTTCAGGCTCCTGAGCAGATTCTTCTGCAGTTTCCTCAACGGTTTCTTCAGCTTCTGCTTCAGGCTCTTCGGCTGTTTCTTCTGCTTCAACAGTTTCTTCAACCGTTTCCTCAACAACCTCTTCGGCAACCGAAGTTTCTTCCTCAACTTCTTCAACCGCCTGTGCGGGCTTTGCCTCTTCGAAAACCTCAAGAACAAAGATAAACATATCTCTTACAACAGAGTTATCAATCTTAACTTCGTCTGCAAGCTTTTTGAAAAGTCTTGTAAGAACGGGAAGAGTTGAAAGCTCGGGATAATCGGGAGCCTTAACGCCTGATTTTTCAACAATTTCGCTTCTTGCCTTGCTGAGAATTGCGTTGGCTGTGCTTTCTGATACACCGTAGAATTTTGCAAGAACAGAAACGGGCATTCCGTTATTATAATGAAGAAGAATAGCCGTTCTGCGTTCGGGTGTAAGAGAAGCAATTGCCGCAACAACCTTTTCGGCATCGGCTTCGTTTGTGAGAATTGCTTCGGGAAGGAAATCTGAATCAGGCTCGTGAGCACCGCCGTCAGCATCCGCAAAAACGAACTTGCGGCTTTCCTTATAAAGCGAAGCTATCATCTGCTTCATCCAGATTTCAAAAGCTTCGGGTTTTTTGAGCTTATCGATTGCACAGAATGCCTTTGCGTAAGCCTTGCGGGTTATATCCGCCGCTTCTTCCTCGCTGTCACAAAGCTTTGAGGCAAGAAAATAAGAGCCTTTGAGGGTTCTTGAATAAAGCTTCGCTATTGCATCGGTATCACCGTTGCATGCATCGATTACATATTGGATGATGTTATCGTTCACTTAATATTCACTCCCATCTATTTAACCGTGAGGTTAAAATAAACGCTATTTCGCATAATAAATCATACTTGTAATAAATTGTATACTATATTTGGTAAAATGTCAAGACAATTTATGTATGGGGAGTGCCATATATTGTGGAAACGGCTTCAAATCTCCTTTTTGATTTTTTCTATTATTCTTTTTTCCAGCCTTGAAATATAACTCTGCGAAATCCCGAGTTCATCCGCAACCTCTTTCTGCGTATATTCTCTGCCTCCGCCTATTCCGAAACGCATTGTCATTATCATTCTCTCCCTCTCGTTGAGCGAGCCTACGGCACGGTAGAGCCTTATGCGTTCATCCTCAGATTCGATATCTCTGTAAACCTCATCAGGCTCACTGCCGAGCACGTCGGAAAGCAAAAGTTCGTTGCCGTCCCAATCAACGTTGAGAGGCTCAAAATATGAAACCTCACTTTTTGATGAATTGGTTTTGCGAAGGTACATCAGAATCTCGTTTTCTATGCACCTTGAAGCATAGGTGGCAAGTTTGATATTCTTTGAAATGCGGAAAGTGTTGACCGCTTTGATAAGCCCGAGAGTGCCTATAGAAATCAGATCCTCAACGGGTATCCCTGTGCTTTCGAATTTCTTTGCGATATACACAACCAGACGCAGATTATGAACAATCAGCTCTTCTCTTGCGTCGGCATCACCGCTTTCAAGCTTTACAAGGCACTGTGCCTCCTTTTCCTTTGTCAGTGGCGGCGGCAGAGTATCAGGCCCGTTTATGTAATTAACCTCAATTTCATAAAGCTTTGATTTAAGCCTTGAAATTGCAAATCTCAGTTTTTCAATCAGTTTCATATCGCTTTACCTCCGACGGTTTCTTTGGGCAATTTTATCTTGTTTTCTATGGCGTCAAAAACGTTCGGTCCGAGCAATGCGCATTGCCCTGCCGTGTTGATTTTTCGCTCGGTGACAGCTATGTAAACCCTGTCGGCTTCAACAAATTTCCCGAAGCATTTAATCTGCACTTGATCAACCGTAAAAGCAGGCAGTGCACCTGCGTTTTTTATTGTTGAATACGGTACAAGTCTGAAATTTTTAAGCTCGGTGCAATCAAAATTTTTGCCGTAAAGTCCCTCCAGAAATTCCTTTTCCGTAATGATAACGGGATAGCCTGAAAAACTGTCGCAAAGCGAATTACCCGTATCGTAAAACGCTGTCCCCGTAACGGTTTTACCGTTGTCGGTTATGCTGATTTCATAAAGAACTTCTCTCGGATTTCTGCTTTTCACAAGCCTTGAAATAACCGCAAGTATTCCGTAGCAGACAAGCGAAACAACGGTGAGAGTAAGGATATCTATATCAAAATAAACAACACCGTTCTGATAGATAATAAAGTTGCTTTTTGATGCGGTGCAAATGCCGAGCATTATGCCCGCAAAAACAAAATTCGCAAGGTAAAACGAGGCTGTATTTTTCAAAAATGCTTTGAAGCTTTTTCCGCCGAAGGCAATCAGCACCATAAGAGGCGGAAACACAATCCTGAAAAGTGTATGTACAATCTGCGGTATACCTTCAATAAGGATAAGCAGTGAAAAAACTCCCCCCGCCGCCGATGAAGCAAGAAATCTGACCGCCCTGAAACCGGACGACGTTACCGCAGCCGCCGCACGCAGAAGAAGATAGTTGACCATCATATTTATAACAAACAGAATATCTGCATAAATCACCGTATTCAAGCAATCCAGCTCCCTTCATATTCGGATTATACCGCCTGACGTACGGATTTTTTGTCGCTTCAGGTAATGCAAAATTATATAATTTTTTGAGGTTTTGCTATTGAATATAAATCTTTTAAGGTATATAATATATAAGTTAGTAATTCAGCGAGGATGATAAAATTGAAAAAGTACCTTTACGATTTACATATCCACACCAAGGAAGCAAGCGGCTGTGGCGAAACGTATGCTGCAGATATTGTTGCACGTTATAAAAGTCTCGGCTATGACGGAATTGTTATCACCGACCATATGAGTGCAGGCAATTTCAAGCATCTCGGCTCAGATTATAACGAACAGCTTGAGAATTTCTTTAAAGGATATTACGCCGCAAAAGCCTTCGAGGATGAAAACTTCACCGTTATTCTCGGTATGGAGTTAAGATTCCTTGAGAACGATAACGACTACCTTGTATACGGCATTGACGAGGAATTTCTTCGCAGCCGTGACTTTACTCAGTTTGAAACTCCCGAAGACTTTTTGCCCGTTGCAAAAGAAAACGGCCTTGCATTTTTCCAGGCTCATCCTTTCAGAGACGGTATGACCGTTCTCAACCCCACAATTCTTGACGGCGTTGAGGTTTACAACGGACACGGCGGCCACGATTCACGCAACGATATTGCTCTTTGCTGGGCAAAGAAATTCGGCGTAAGAATGATTTCGGGCTCTGATTTCCACTACGTTTCAGAAGCTCAGCCCGGCGGTGTTTATTTTGAGGAAAGACTCACCGATTCAAAGGCGGTTGCAGACGCTCTGCTCGGAAACAGATACACACTCAAGGAAATTCTTTGATTTGCAGAAATAATCAATAATTTTTCAACGAAAGGAATTTATTATGAGATACAGAGAATTGGGGAAAGCTCTTGCTGAGGTTTCTGTTCTCGGATTCGGTTGTATGCGACTTCCCGTAATCGAAAAGGAAGGTCAGGACGCCGTAATCGACGAAAAGGAAGCTATCAGAATTATCCGATACGGCATTGATAACGGCATAAATTATCTTGATACAGCCTTCGGATACCACAACGGTCAGAGCGAAGTTCTTGTCGGCAAAGCACTTAAAGACGGCTACCGTGACAAGGCTTATCTTGCAACAAAGCTCCCTCTCTGGAGCGTTAACTGTGAAGAAGACGTATACAGGATCTTCAACGAACAGCTCGCAAAGCTTGATACAGATTACATTGATTTTTATCTGCTTCACGCAGTTAACAGGGATTCGTGGGAACAGAAGGTTCTTGCCTTTGACGTTCTTCCCAAAATCGAAAAGCTTGTTGAAGAAGGCAAAATTAAACATTTCGGATTTTCGTTCCACGATGACCTTGACGTTTTTAAGAACATCATTGATTCGTATGACGGCTTCGAATTATGCCAGATTCAGATTAACTATATTGACACAGACTATCAGGCAGGTATTGAAGGTCTTGAATACGCCGCATCAAAGGGTCTGGGCGTTATTGCAATGGAGCCTCTCCTCGGTGGCAAGCTTGCAAACCCCAACGAAGCGGTTAAAGCTAAGCTTGACAAATCAAAAACTCCCGTTGAATGGGCTCTTGATTTCCTTTGGAACAGGCCCGAAATTTCAATGCTCCTGAGCGGTATGGGTTCATTTGAAATGGTTGAGCAGAATATCGGCTATGCCGACAAAGCAAACGTAGGTATGCTTTCCCAAGCCGATACCGAAATGCTTTCTCAGGCAAAAGCTGAATTCGATAAGCTCACAGTTATCCCCTGCACAGGCTGTGAATACTGTATGCCGTGCCCTGAAGGTGTTGAAATTCCCAAGGTTTTTGCGGCTTACAACAACATAACAACAGGCGGCAGAAGACTCGTTAAAGAAATTATGCCCGATATTGAATACGTTGCTGAAAAATGCAAGAAATGCGGCAAATGCGTTGAGGCTTGTCCCCAGCATATCGACATTCCCGAAAAACTCAGAAACGTTAAAAATCAGTTTTAAAGAGGTGGAAATATGAAAATTCTTTTTCAGGGTGACTCAATAACCGATGCCGACCGTGACCGTGCAGATTATCACGACCTCGGTAAAGGTTATCCATTCTATGCGGCAAAGCTTATAAAAGAAAACAACCCTCACGCAGAGTTTGAATTCATCAATCTCGGCATCAGCGGAAACCAGACAAAGGATCTTGTTGACAGACTTCAGACTGACTTCATCGATATTAACCCTGATATCGTTTCAATTCATATCGGCGTTAACGATACCTGGCACCGAGCCGAAAGCAGAAACTGGCTGGGCAACGACGTGTTTGAAAAGCAGTACAGAGAAGTGCTTACCGCAATCAAAGATAAAACAAACGCAAAAATCCTTATCATTGAGCAGTTTTTGCTTCCCGTTGAGGATAAGGCTTATTTCAGAGCCGACCTTAACGGAAAAATCGATATAACAAGAAAGCTTGCAAGAGAGTTTGCAGATTATTACATTCCCCTTGACGGCCTCTTTGCAAAAGCGTGCGTTGATAAAGGCGCTTACCACTGGTCAGACGACGGTGTGCACCCCAACAAAAACGGCGCTGAATTCATCGCAGAGCTTTATGCCGAAGCATTCAGAGAAATGGCAGGCGAAAAAGCAGTATGAACAGCGTAAAAAAAGCTCTTAACTACGTTTTTATTGACGGACTTTCGGGTATGGCTCTCGGTCTGTTTGCAACGCTTATTATCGGTACGATTCTCGCGCAGATAGGCTCTTTCATTCCCAACGTTATCGGCACTTACCTTATTGCCGTTGCGGGAATTGCAAAATCACTGACAGGCGCGGGAATTGGCGTGGGAATGGCGTTTAAGTATAAATGCTCTCCCCTTGCGGGTGTTTCGGCGGGCGTTGCGGGTCTTACCGGTGCTTTCGCCAAAAACATTGTTGCGGGCACTTTCGCAGGAATTTCCGGTCCCGGCGACCCCTTATGTGCATTTATTGCGGCTTTCTTCGCAATTCAGGCAGGCAAGCTCATCAGCGGCAGAACAAAGCTCGATATAATCCTCACTCCCGCTCTTTCCATCATTGTCGGCGGTGCGGCGGGTCTGTTTGTAGGCCCTCCCGTTTCAAAGGTTGTTGACTACATAGGCGAGCTTATCAATTGGGGCGTTGAAAAACAGCCGATACTTATGGGTATTGTTGTTTCGGTTGTTATGGGCATTTGTCTCACTCTCCCAATCAGCTCGGCAGCTATCGGAATTATGCTCGGTCTCAACGGTCTTGCGGGCGGTGCGGCTGTTGTCGGTTGCTGTGCGCAGATGGTTGGCTTTGCCGTTGCAAGTTACAGAGAAAACAAAGTTGGCGGTCTTATCGCACAGGGCATCGGTACCTCAATGCTTCAGATGCCAAACATCGTAAAGCATCCGCTGATATGGATTCCGCCGATTATTACAAGTGCGATTCTCGGCCCGATTTCAACCGCAGTTTTAAAGATGCAGTGCTATGCTTCGGGCTCAGGTATGGGCACGTCGGGTCTTGTCGGTCAGTTTATGACCTACAGCGCAATGACAGACGCGGGCATTGACGATAAGATTGTTCTTCTCGAAATTCTCATTATGCACTTCGTCGCACCCGCACTTATCACTCTCGGCATATCGGAATTTATGCGCAAAAAGAAACTTATAAGCTTCGGTGATATGGAGCTTAAAGATATGAATTAAACACACGGAGGAAACAAAAATGGCAAAAAAAATAACAGCAATTTTTCTCGCAATGACCCTTCTGTTTTCAGCATTCTGCATTCCCTCATCAGCTGAAGACGAGTATTCAGACTTTGAAAAAGGCTTCTACAAGGTTGTAGACGGTCTTCTTGACGCACTTGTTGGCGGCATTGCCAACCTCATCTTTGAGCCCCACGACTGGATCACAGATGATGAATACAAAACCGAAAACTTCTATGAAGGCACAGGCGATTTCCTTACTCAGCCCGCTGAAGGCGCTGAATGGTCAATCGGTTATGCTAACGCTTCAATCCAGACAGGTGATGAGCTCAGCGGCGGCCACAACGTTGGCGGCAGCCTTGCAATCGGCGACAAATTCGCAACAAAAATCTACGATGACCAGAAAGTAAGAACAGTTGCAGTTTCTGACGGCAGAGGCATCAGCATTTTTGCCTGCATTGACTCCTACGGTCTTTCACTTCCCGACGTAAGAGGCATCAGAGAGCAGTTTGCAAATGATGCAAGAGCCAAGGGCCTTAAAATCGATTCAATCACAATTTCAACTCTTCATCAGCACAGCTGTGTTGATACCTTCGGTCTTAACGGTAACCTTGTTGAAGCTCTCTTCACAGCTTCAATCAAAAACCTTCTCGGTATCGAAATGCCCAGCGGTCAGAACCCTGAATTTATGGAAAACCTTTATAACGTTACCGTTGATTCAATGTTCAACGCTGTTAACGATATGAAAACAGGTTCTCTTTACTTCGGCACAACCGATATCACTGAATTCATCAGAGATAAGCGTGATCCTCAGGTATTCGACCCCAACTTCAACAGACTCCGCTTTGTTCCCGATGACGGCACAGAAGAAACCTGGATTCTCAACGCTCCCATCCACTGCGTTGGTTTAGGCGCCGGCGGAACAGAAGTTTCAGGCGACTATCCCTACTATATGGAAAAATACATCAACGAAACTGCAGGCGCAAACGTATTCTATTTCCTTGGCGCAGAGCTTGCAATTTCTTCACAGTATGACGTAATCAGAGACCTCGACCTTACAGAAGTTAAAGAAAAATACGGCGAAGAAATGGCTGAAACAGCTCTCTTCGGCATTGAACTTGCAAAACGCGCTTGCTCAATCTCAAATGATAAAGAAGTCGCTCCCATCCTTAACGTTAAGATGGCAGAGGTAAGAGTTCCCGTCACAAACTCAATCCTCAAGCTTGCCGCAAGAGGCGGACTTCTTCTTAACCAGCTTGTAAAGACAGGCTTCGGTCAGTATGACGTTGTTTCAGAAATCGGCTACCTTGAATTCGGCACAGACCTCGCTATTTCAATGATTCCCGGTGAGCTTGCTCCCGAAATCGCTTACGGCGGCGTTGACAAGGCTGAAGACACATGGACAGGCGAAGACTGGGGTTATGACAGCTTCGTTGAAATGACAGACGGCAAAACAGTTATCGTTTACGGTCTTGCAAACGACCAGATCGGTTACATTCTTCCCGATAACGAGTGGCATTCATATCTTACAGAAAACGAAGAAATCGTTTCAACAGGTCCCAAAGCAGGTATTGTTATCACAGAAGCTTTTGAAGACCTTGTTGACAGCACAAAATAATAATCAATCTGCAAAATAAACTTTCGGAGGTGATCGCTTGGGCAGAAAGAGTTTCATAAAGAATTCATTGAAGGAAACCGATTTCTTTCTTTATATTGTTTGTATAATTGCATCTGCTTTCGGTGCTCTTATGGTTTACAGCGCCACAAGAGTTGAAGCGATCGCTGAAGAAAGTTCAATCAGCCGTGAATGTATTATAATGATTGTTGCCGCTTCGGTCGGCATTATATCCTGTATTTTCCTTTCGTATCTTGACTATGATTCAATCGTACGTCTCTGGCCGATAATCGGCGGTGTTTGTCTGCTGCTTATCCTGTTGCTCTTCCCCTTTGGCGAGGGCCCGTCAGACCGTCCGAGTGCAAGATGCTGGCTGCCGATACTTACTCTCGGCACAACAAAGGTTAATTTTCAGCCGTCGGAGCTTGCAAAAATCGGATTTATAATCACTTTCACCGCTCATATCGAAGCTGTTAAAGATACCATAAATCAGCTTAAGAATATTTTGCTTTTAACTCTTCACGCTCTTGTTCCCATCGGGCTTATCATCATAACCGATGACCTCGGCTCCGCAACCGTTTTTGCATTCATCTTCATCGGAATGATGTTTATTGCAGGCGTTAAACTCAGGTATTTCGCGGTTGCCATCGGTATGGTTATTGCACTTGTTCCGATTCTGTGGGCAAAGTTCCTTTCAACTTTCCACAGACAAAGAATTCTTGCTATTTATTTCCCCGATACCCTGAGCGAATATGATTATGAAAAAATCATATATCAGCAGCAAAGATGTATTAACGCAATCGGCTCTGGTCAATTCTGGGGCGACGGTCTTTTTAAAGGCACTTATACCCAGACTCCCGGCGGTGTTCCCGTTAACGAAAGCGATATGGTATTCTCCGTTGTAGGCGAAGAGCTCGGCTTCATCGGCTGTATAGGTCTTCTTGCGCTGATAGCTTTTATAGTTATCAGAATTGCCGCCATAGGCAAAAAATCAAGGAATCTTACAGGCAGTCTGCTTTGCTTCGGCACAGCGTTTATGATAGGCGCACAGACGATAATCAATATCGGAATGTGTCTCAAGCTTTTGCCCAGTGTCGGCATTACGCTTCCGTTTATCAGTGCGGGCGGCTCTTCAAACCTTTGCATTTACTTCGGAATTGCAATAGTAATGAGCGTCTACAGATTCAACTGTGACAGACGCCCCGTAAACTTCAGACTAACAAATATCAGCACTCCTTTTGCGGAGACATAAAAGAAACGCAGTTCTTACGAACTGCGTTTCTTATTTTCTCAAGTTTTTAATTATCGCCTGTGCAATTTCGTTTGCGTAGGTGTCAATATTCTCATCGAACAGAAGGTTATCCGCTTCACTGTTCATAAATCCGACCTCAACAAGACAGCTTGTCATTCTTGTGTACTTGTTAACGTAATAATCGCCGCTGCCGCGTGCATAACCCGATTTGACTCCCCTGTTTTCGCTGATTCCCGCTTTGTCAAGACCAAGAAGAATATCGTTTGCGAGCGCTCTGTCGGGAAGAGGATTTTTACTGCTTATCCATATTTCAACGCCCTTTGCATTCGGGGCGCTGTTTCTGTGAAGCGAAACGAAGATTTCAGCATCGCAACTGTTTGCAAATTTGCATCTGTCCTCGAGCGTCACGAAATAATCCTTGTTGCGGGTTAATGCAACTTCAATTCCGTTCTCTTCAAGAATATCCTTAACTTTGTGGGCAAGGCGCAGATTATCGTCTTTTTCATTTCTGCCGTTAAAGGTAGCTCCCAGATCGTCGCCGCCGTGACCCGCATCAATAACAACCTGTGCTTTAACGTGAAATACATTCACATTATATTTGTGAAAATATATGCCCGATAACACTGAAGCAACAAGAAGAAAAGCAAGCAGAATTGAAAGCATCTTTTTATTCTGAACCAAAAAATCTTTTATCTTCTCTTTGCTGATAAACTCTTTGAATCTTTCCATCTGCACGCCTCCCTTTTTTATTATGATATGAAACAGAGTTTAAAATTAGAGCATACCGGAAGGTATGCTCTTATATTTTACATAGAATCTATATATCTGCAAGCTGCAAGAGCTGCAACAGAGCCGTCTGCGGTTGCGGTTGTAATCTGTCTTATCTGCTTTGAGCGGCAGTCGCCCGCAGTGAATACACCCGCTGTTTTAGTAAGGCAATCCTCACCCGAATCAACGTAACCCCATTCATTAAGACCCGCTATATCGGCAAATGCGCCGTTATTGGGCACAAGACCGATTGCAACGAAAAGTCCGTCAACCTTGAGGTAGCTTTCTTCGCCGTCAGCTTCTTTTTTGAGGGTAAGACCTTCAAGCTCAGTTTCGCCGTGAAGTTCTTTGATAACGGTACCCATAATAAACTCTACGTTTGCCTTTGTCCTGAGCTTTTCAACGAGCTTTGCTTCACCTGTGAAATAATCAAGATTCTGGACAATATAAACCTTTTCACAGCCTTCTGAAAGCAGTACTGCCTCCTGAAGTGCGGAGTTGCCGCCGCCGAGGACTGCAACAGTCTGACCCTTGAAGAAAGCGCCGTCACAAACCGCACAGTATGAAATGCCCGCACCGACAAGCTCGTTTTCCTTGGGAAGACCGATTTGTCTGTGCTTAACGCCTGTGGCGATGATAACTGCCTTTGCTTCGTGCTCACCGTCTTCGGTAACAACGGTTTTTGTTGCACCGTTATCAACGATTCCCGTTACGGTTTCCATTTCAATTTCCGCACCCTGTGCGATAACCTGATCAATAAGCTTTTCGGCAAATTCGTTACCGCTCATCATTGCAAAACCGGGATAGTTTTCTATCTGCGGCGAATAGGTAATCTGACCGCCGAAGGTACCCTTTTCGAGCACAAGCACGGATTTATCCGCTCTGAGAGCATAAAGGGCGGCTGTGAGACCTGCAGGGCCTGCACCGACGATTATAATATCATGCATAATATCATTCCTTAAAAATACTTCTTTAAACAAGACAAGCCTGCAACACCGCAGGCTGTCTTTTTATTATTATTTACAAATCAGATTGCAGCACTCTTTGCCGAATCAATAAATTTCTTAATTTCTGCAACGCCTGCAAATTTTTCGATTGCTCCGCCCGAAACAACAACGAGTGTGGGAGCCTGCTTAACGCCGAGCTTAACTGCGAGATCCTGGTTTTCATAAGCCATAATTTCTTCAACGGCAATGTTTGCCTTTGCAAGCTGAGCAAGAGCTATCTTACAGTTGGGGCAGGTTGCTGTTTTGAAGAGATAGAGACCGTCTGCAAGTGCGCAAGCGCATTCTGCTTCTGCCTGAGCTGCTTCGCTGTTTCTCTTAACTGTACCGTGCTTTGAAATATCGGAGCTTGCGATATTATAAACCTTGCGTTCCTTGTATTCCTGTGACTTACCGTCGTTCCAGTTCTGAACGGGTCTGTAGTAACCTGTGATACGGCTGTAAACTTCAGCTGCTTCACCGCATTCGGGGCAAGTGAAGTGTTCGCCGGCGATGTAGCCGTGGTTCTTACATACTGAGTAAGTGGGAGAAATTGAATAGTAAGGAAGCTTGTAGTTTTCGGAAATCTTTCTTACGAGTGTTGCAGCTGTTTTCCAATCGGGAAGCTTTTCGCCGAGGAAAGCATGGAACACAGTACCCGAAGTGTAAAGAGTGTGAAGTTCATCCTGCATATCGAGAGCTTCGAAAACGTCTTCTGTGTAACCAACGGGAAGATGTGAGCTGTTGGTATAGTAAGGTGTTCCGTCTGAAGCTGTGATGATGTCGGGGTAACGCTTAACGTCATGCTTTGCAAGACGGTAAGATGTTGACTCTGCGGGAGTTGCTTCAAGGTTATAAAGATCGCCGTATTCTTCCTGATAGTCTGAAAGGCGTTCACGCATATGGTTAAGAACGTCCTTTGCAAACTGACGTGTCTTTTCGTCGATCATATTTGCTCTGAGCCATTTTGCGTTAAGACCAACTTCGTTCATACCAACAAGACCGATGGTTGAGAAGTGGTTTGCAAATGTGCCGAGGTAACGCTTTGTGTAGGGATAAAGACCTTCATCAAGAAGCTTTGTGATGATTGTACGCTTGATCTTGAGTGAACGTGCGGAAATATCCATCATTCTGTCAAGTCTTGCATAGAATTCTTCTTCTGTATCTGAAAGGTAAGCGATTCTGGGAAGGTTGATTGTTACAACGCCTACTGAACCTGTGCTTTCACCGCTGCCGAAGAAACCGCCGCTCTTTTTGCGGAGTTCACGAAGGTCAAGACGGAGACGGCAGCACATTGAACGAACGTCGCTGGGTTCCATATCGCTGTTAACGTAGTTTGAGAAATAGGGTGTGCCGTATTTTGAAGTCATTTCAAAGAGAAGCTTGTTGTTCTCTGTTTCTGACCAGTCAAAATCTCTTGTGATTGAGTATGTGGGAATGGGATACTGGAAGCCTCTGCCGTTAGCATCGCCTTCAATCATAATTTCGATGAAAGCTTTGTTAATCATATCCATTTCGGCTTTACAGTCTTTATATTTGAAATCCATTTCCTTGCCGCCAACGATAGCGTTCTGCTCAGCAAGGTCAGCGGGAACGGTCCAGTCAAGGGTGATGTTTGAGAAGGGAGCCTGTGTACCCCAACGGCTGGGAGTGTTTACGCCGAAAACGAAGGATTCGATGCACTTCTTAACCTGATCGTAGGTGAGGTTGTCAGCCTTAACGAAAGGAGCAAGATATGTGTCAAACGATGAGAAAGCCTGAGCGCCTGCCCATTCATTCTGCATAATGCCGAGGAAGTTAACCATCTGATTGCAGAGGGTTGCAAGGTGGCTTGCGGGTGCTGAAGTAATCTTACCTGTAACGCCGCCGAGTCCTTCCTGAATAAGCTGCTTGAGTGACCAACCTGCACAGTAACCTGTAAGCATTGAAAGGTCGTGAATGTGAATGTCCGCATTTCTGTGGGCATTGGCAATTTCGTCATCGTAAATTTCAGAAAGCCAATAGTTAGCTGTGATTGCACCTGAGTTGCTGAGGATAAGACCGCCTACTGAGTAGGTTACGGTTGAGTTTTCCTTAACTCTCCAGTCGGTAACGTTAACGTAGCTGTTAACAAGCTCCTTATAGTCGAGGATTGTTGACTTGAGGTTACGGAGCTTTTCGCGCTGTCTGCGGTAAAGGATGTATGCCTTTGCTACGTCGGCATAACCTGCCTGGATAAGCACCTGCTCAACGCTGTCCTGAATATCTTCAACAGCGATAAGATCATTTTCAATTTTGGGTTCGAAATCTGCAGTAACCTTAAGTGCGAGGAAATCGATTGTTGAGGGATGATACTGTCTCTCTTTTGATTCAAAAGCAAGCTTGATTGCTTCTGCGATTTTGCTGATATTAAAATCAGCGATTTTTCCGTCTCTTTTTACTACCTGATACATGCAACTCTTTTCCTTTCTGAAATTAATATATATATGTAATAAATTATAACCGACTAATTTCGACAGCTTTTAGATAATATCAAATTATTGTGGTTATGTCAATGGCTTTCACAAGATATTGTGTAGAAATAATCAAGTTTGTTAAAACTGCACTATATATCCACAATATTTTGTGCTATTTTCTCATTTTGAAGTTAAACGCCTCTTATTTCGCACAAATCAACGTATTCGAGCATCATTTTCTGCATCTCTTCCATTTCCTTTTTGGGAACGGCGGAAAGACCGAAGCCGATAAGCTCGCCCGAATCCTTGAACGCCTGAAGGTAATGACGTTTGGCACCTTTTATCCATTCGCCCAGATGCTTCATATCGAAAATACTGTGGAATTCTCTTACAACGGTTGTGCGGAATTCGTAATCCACCCTGCCCTCAAGCAGAAGATTTATGCTTTCCGTTATTTTGCTTATATCGTAGCCGCCTATTCCGACCGACGGCGGATAGCCGTTTGGCGAAGCCTTGACGTCCATAGCAACGTAATCGAGCAAGCCTTTGTCAATCAGTGCCTTCAGACGGTCAGGGAAAGTGCCGTTGGTATCGAGCTTTACGCTGTAACCGAGTTCACGGATTTTAATTATAAACTCCTCTAAATCTTTCTGAAGCAGAGGCTCACCGCCTGTGATTACCACACCTTCGAGAATTCCCTGACGTTTTTTGAGAAAATCAAGAATATCGTCAACGCTGAATTCGCTTTCCTTGGGCGGATTGATTACGAGAGCTGAATTGTGGCAAAACGGACAGCGGAGATTGCAGCCGGCAGTAAAAATAATGCACGCCATCTTGCCGGGATAATCGAGCAAGGTGAGTTTCTGCAAGCCCTGAATATTCATATCAACCACCCTTTCTGTTCAAAAATACATACTAAATGTTCGGTCAGTGATGAAATAATAACACAAGATATTGTGGTTAATCTATGTCAAATGACACAAATTAACGCAAAATACATATTTTTTAAAGAAAAAA
>JAZQKN010000165.1:0-1536 GCA_045542175.1 Acutalibacteraceae bacterium
CCCATAATGACAAGCAGTATACCTGCCATAATCGTTGCGATTACGAGACCGCCCGTACCGAATTGGGCAACGATGCCGGCAACGATGGTTGCGAATGCGGCGGTGGGGCCCGAAATATTGACGTTGCTGCCGCCGAGAAACGAGATGACGAAGCCTGCAACGATTGCGGTGTAAAGACCCTTTTCGGGAGAAACGCCCGATGCGATTGCGAGCGCAATTGAAAGCGGCAGGGCAATGATTGCAACGATAACGCCTGCCACGATATCGTTGATAAGCTGCTTTTTGCTGAAGCGTTCCTTGATTGAGAACAGCTTGGGAGCGAAAATCTTCATTATTCAGTAACCCCGTTTTATTATTTTTTACAAGTTACAATTATACACTTTTATATCCTTATTTCAAGGAAAAGCGGGGACTTTTTATGCCTCAGAGGAAATTTCGGAGTGTTGAACAATAACGGCGAAAAAAACGGAAAATTTTTGTTTTCAAAGGCAACGCATAAACCGACCGTATCGGCGGATTTGACACGGTAAAATGTTTTCGTTATAATGTAAGCAGAGTGAAATGATTTGAACTCCATACGGTTTTGAAAGGCATATTTCCGCCACAGCTTCGTTAAAAATCTTTGAAATAGCCTCGTATTCCGTGCAGATTTTTGCCTTGCTGTGACAAAAATCTGCTCTTTCAAAACTGCGACCTTTATGACGTATTGGTTCAAATCACTACACTCTAAAAGGAGAGGCTTATGACGTATACGGAGCAGAAAAAAGAAAAGCTGATGAAAACTGCGTTTGCGGTTTATGCGGTGATAATGCTGTGGCTGCTTTTCGGGCAGAGAATCGGCAACGCCGCACCTTTGGGTTATTGGGAAACGGTCAGGGAATCCTACAGCGTTGAGCCGTTTATGACTATCGGCAACTTTTTCCGCTCGATGCTTCATCCCAGAAGCGGCGAAGCGCTTTTCGAGGCGGTCAAAAATCTCGGCGGAAACGTTATTCTCTTCATTCCCTTCGGATATTTCATCCCTGCGGTTTTCAGAAAATTTGAAAAGCCTCTGCACAGTATTCTTTTCGGTGCGGTGTGCATCGTTGCGGTTGAAATTCTGCAGCTTTTCACCCTTCTGGGCAAATGCGATATCGACGACCTGATTCTCAACGTTATCGGCATTTCGCTGGGCAGAGTTTTGTTTTATTTTATACAAAGCAAGGAAAAGTCTGTTGACTTTTTCAAAAAATAGTGTATTGTTAATATGTCGGAGGTGGCATTGAAATGAACGAACCCAAAGCATATCTTAAACACAGAAACAAGCTGGACAAGATGTTCAGATTCTTATTCAGACCCACGATAATCGGTACGGAAAACATCCCCGAAGGCGGCAGGGTTATCCTTGCGGGCAACCATACTCATTTTATGGACTGCATAACCGTTGCGGCATCAACGAAAAGGGTTGTGCATTTCCTTGCAAAAAGCGAGCTTCTCGAACCGCCCTACAAACGCTATTTTGAGCCCTTCGGAATCATTCCCGTCCACAGAGGTCAG
>JAZQKN010000166.1:0-2980 GCA_045542175.1 Acutalibacteraceae bacterium
TTTTCTTTGACCGACATAACCCTGACGCCGTTCTTTTTGAGAATGTGTTTGTAGTGTGCACTGTCGTATCGGTCTCTTGAAAATCTGTCGAGCTTCCAGACGAGTACAATATCAAACAATCTCTTTTCGCTGTCAGCAATCATCCTCTGAAAATCGGGTCTGTCATCGGTGCGGGCAGAAAGTGCTCTGTCAACATAGCTGCCGAGAATCGTGATTCCGTTTCGCTCGGCATACTCCGTACATTCACGAATCTGACCTTCAATCGATTCTTCACGTTGACTGTCAGAAGAGTATCGTGCGTAGATAACTGCTTTCAATCATCTGTCACCCCCTCAGAACTTAGAAGTTTCAGAAGAGTTGCCTTGAGTTGATGGTTTGCTCTGGAGTTGGGGTCAAAGCACATTTCAACAAACTTTTCCATTTCGGGGCTGTACTTTGTTTTGTGTTCATACAGTTTGCCTTGCGGATTATCCGTTCTGCCGTAGATATAGTCAAGCGACACATCATAGTAATCTGCAAGCTTAACCATGTTTTCGGGTGACGGTGTTGCCGAGCCGTCTTCATATCGGATGATGCTCGACTGCTTCATACCCGAAATCTGAGCAAGTTTGTTTTGGGAAAGACCCACACTTTCACGGAGCGCTTTCAGTCTTTTGCTGATGATTTCCATCGTTTCACCTCCTAATATTATATTGTGTAATTATTGTAGCACAAATAAATATAGTTGTCAACTACAATTTTGCATAAGCGTGAAAAAGGATTTATTCAAAAAAATTATCCTCCGACGGATTATCCGCCGAAGGATTTAAAAATCTTTTTCAAATTCTTTTGTAATTTCGTTACCTCATAACCTTGCGATTCATAAAACTTATGAGCATTTACACGTTCTGCACCTGAGCAAAGCCTGATTCCGACTGCACCGTTTTCCTTTGCCCAGATTTCAGCTTGTTTCAGTAAAGCCGAACCGATGCCGTTTCGTTTGTAATCGTTATCAACTGCCAATCCCAAACAGTTTTTGAAATTATCAGCATAAATAACATCATAATTTACAAGATGAATGTAGCCGACAACTTTGTTTTCGGTTTCAGCTACAAAGATAACTTGTGTTTCATCATTCAGTACCGCCTCGATTTTACGTTTTTGCTTTTCAAAATCATATTCGTAACCAAGACTTGTTTTGTTGATATAGTAAATATCTTCCGCATCGGAGATTACGGCTTTTCTGACAATAAAATTTATATTCAAATTCGATCACCACCATTTTTAACGATGAATTAAAACACCTTTCATAAACTGTGTTTCATTATGTGTTTCATATACTATCCTTTTTTCTTCGTCTGTGCATCCAATCAATATTTTGATTTCAGAATCTTTTTTTATTAAGTCAACAATGCACATTATTGCATCAACCTTTTTCTCGCCGCTTCCTACCCACACATCAATTCCTGTGCCGTCCATAGAAGATGTATCTTTCAAATATCCATAATCAACTCGGTAAATGAAATCAGGATACTTGGGATGTGTAGTTCCTTTTGGTCTGTCAATCACAATTTCTGAATTACTCACCAATTCGTCTAATGCGCTCCAAAATTCAGTATTATATTGCATATTACCACTCTCTTACAAATATTTACTTTCACCCAACAGCTTTCTCAGTTTGCGAATCGGCTATATTAACAAGGAATTTTACCATTAAATCTTTTTCTGTCAGACCAATTCTTTTTATTTCTTCTGTCCATAGAATTATCTTGCCAAGTTGAAAGATTTGAAATGCACATTTTTAGAAAACCGTTAACATAAACATCAAAGCATTCTTTTGTACCGTTAAAATTATACCCATTAACAATAGGCTCTTTACCTTGCAAAAACATTTCTCTAATTTCAAAAACATCAATGGGTGTTCCGTTTTTATCAGCAAACCAACAACCGAATGAAGGGTCGAACGCACACCATTTTTCGATTTCACTTATGTAAGCCCGACAAATAAAATGATTGTTATTTAATATAGAAGAACACATAGAAACAGGATATGCTTTTATTCCGACAGCGACCAGACAATCTGCAAAACAAATCGCTTTTAACCTGCAATTAATTGCTTTTCTAAAAGATTTTCCGAATGAATTTTTTAAAATATCTATTGTGTTATCTGTCATATAGTTAAGTGATGCGCCGTTATAAAAAGTATTTTGCGTTAGCCAATTCAATATCTGAATAACTTTTTCAAAATCAGTATCGGCGGTGGCAACTTCAGAAAGTTTATATTTTTCTTTAATTTTTTTATGAAGCTCAAAAAAGGCAGCGGTATGTGCTAAATCAGTTTCAACTAAATCCTCATTGTCGAGATAGTATTTATCTCTAATCTCTACAGGGTCTTCTGCAAGCAGTTTTTTATAATCAAGTTTTTTTACAAACCGTTCGTATTTTTTGGGACTAATCTGCAACGGAAGACATTTAATCAAGGTTTTGATATTCATTATTTTTTCTCCTATGCTAACCTTAAAATTTATAGTATTATTTAATCTGTTTCTTCACCTAATAACTTCTTCTGTTTGTATTTCGGAAGTTTGCCTACAACCGTTATGTAACTGTGGTCTGCCATTTCCAAAATCATTTCGTCGGGAACGCTGTCAAGATGGAATGTGTTGAAATACGGTTGTTGAACCGGCGGACAATGATAACCTCTTACAACAATATCAGGAAACAGATGTCTGTAAAAATCACCCTGCATTCGCTCACAATTCAGAGTTGCTGTTTCTTTGCCTTTGAGGATAAAAAGTTGTGCAAAGATTTTTCCTTCAACCTTAATTATATCGCTGTCAGGACCGAAAGGATGGTCAACATATGCTCCGTTTTTTGAAAGACAATAATTGAGTAATTCGGAATATGTCATATGAAAACCTCCTTCAAAATTTGTTTATTTACTGTATTCGGATACAGAAAATGCAATGTTTTCGTTATCTCTGTACTCTTTTCGTGATTT
>JAZQKN010000167.1:0-6731 GCA_045542175.1 Acutalibacteraceae bacterium
GGATTGTTACTCCTTTTAATTCTGCCAGAGACAGAATTTCTTTTATCAGAGGTTCAGTGTCGCCGTCAGCTTCGTTAAAACCATCAATGAGAAGAACAAAACCCGGATTTTCTTTGCCTTTTATTGTTATGCTTTCGTCCAGTACTTTTACAAGACGGTTACGTGCATCTTCCATACCGCGGATATTTTTATCAAATTTCAGATCTTCAAGAATATGGTTTTTGATAAAGTTTTCTCCGCTGCTGTTGTAATTAAAAAGAGAAACGTAAACAAACACGGGTTGCAGAGGTGAATAACGGCTGTTGCGGTTGAAAGCGGTGTGCAACAGGGCAGTGGTTTTGCCTATACCTGCCGGACCGTAAATAACAGATGAGCCTTTTTGTATCTGCAGGTCGACTGCATTATCCATCATAAGGCTTTTGCCGTCACTTGTTACGGCACGTATGGGATAAAGTTTGTTTTCTTCAAGATGACGGAACGTAGGGTTGGTTTTTATCATTCTTGTAACAGTTCGTTTTGAGGATTCCCACAAGGCTGCATGGGTGATTCCTGTTCCGTCAATTCTCGCCAAAAGTTCCGTGAAGTCCTTTTTTATCTGTTCGCAGTTACGGTATCTTCTTTCAGGCAGAGAGGAAAGACCTCGCCTGAGAATAAGTTCAATCTGCATAAGAACGGTATCGGGGAGTTCTTTGATAAAAGGTAAATTGCGTATATCAGGAGGCCTTTTGCACAGGCTCTGAAAAAGATTGAGGCTTTTTCCTGTTATAAGCCAATAGAAAACAGACGTTACCGAATAAATATCTGATGCTTCGGAAATTGCGGATATATTTCCTGAACGGACTTCAGGGGCGGTGTAGCCGTCTTTTATGCTGCAATAAAGTACCGAGTCAGGTTTTAATTCATCAAAACGGTGAACGCTGTTATAATCTATCAGGGATACTCTCGATGATTTATCATCGCCGATAATAAGAATGTTATCGGGGCTTATGTCAAGGTGAAGGTATCCTGCAGAGTGGAAAATTTCCACCGCGTCGATAATGTCACGCATAAGATTTACAATGTGTCTTATGTTTTTGTTTTTATATAATTTTGTTTTATCAAGAGATTTACCTGCATCGAAGCCGATAACACTGTAAAAAGTTCCGTTTTTGCAGAAGGTGTTGATGTTTGAGGTGATTTTATCAGGGTGCTTTTCAAGCATCCGTAAATGGATTTCATTTCCCCGTTCAAAGCTTAACTTCTGCAATTCAAAGAAGTCTTTTCCTTTTTCTGATATGTTTACAGATTTATCTTTGTTTCTGCAAACGAGATTTTCGGGATGATAAGGGAATAATTCCTTTATCAGCACACGATGAAATAAACCCTTGTTGAGAGAGTCTTCGTAACGGCCGAGATATACAATTGCATTGGAGCCTTTGCCGATAGTTGTTTCTATTTCACATACCATACCCGGGAAATCAAGGTGTTCTCCGGGATTTAAATGAGTTCTGTTGTCCATAAATTATCCTCACATCTGTTCAGTCAGTTTTTGCATCTCAATGATACTATAACGGACAAAACAATTTTGAAAACAGTTTCCGTTTTATTCAGCAGAGAATAAAGTCTGGAGAAATTCTGAAAGTGTGCCGTCTATATCATATATATCTTCCGCGCACATACAGAAAATAATAATCCAGTCAAAGGGTGAGCGGGGGTCAAGGGTTCTGAAACCGCTGCTTTCAAGCAATATATTCATATTGGTATAAAATTCTTTGAAGGTTTCATCCTTTGTTTTTTCGTATCCGTACTCGGGATAGAGGTAATCGTCTTCGTTTTCTTCATCTATTGAAATATAGTTATCTGCATCGTATGTGGCAAGGAAAAGCAGGATAAGAACTTTTCTTGTTACATCAGTGCGTCTGTTTTTCATACGTGACAGAACAGTTTCATTGGGCCAGTTCTGGATAACACTTCTTTGCAAAGCGGAATACAGATTTTTCTTTTTGTTATCTTCAGTTTCAGGAATATCTTTTCTGTGCATATATGCCTGCACAATTTTGCCGACGGAATAATTTTCTGTTTCGGGGAAATAGCCGTCGTTATTATCAAACTCTGTTTCGGGGCTTTCGAGTGTGTTCATCATTGTGCAGAAAAGTTCGTATGCGGTGTTATGTAAGTTGCCGAGTTTATGTTTTGTATTTATAATATAACTGACGAGTTCTGCTTCATCTTCTATGTTTCCTATTTCATTTTTTACAATGGCTGTAAAAGAGTCTTCTGCTGAATTATTGCTTATATCTTCAGTAATGGTATCTTTGATTTTTTCGTGAAGTTCAACAGCCTGTTTGTAGCTCATATTTTTTGAAAGAGCAAAAATATACGGTATTTCATCAAGGTTTCTCCAATGAAGGAATTCTTCGCAAATCATGGCAACAAAAGCATCGCTTTCATCCAAAGAGAGGTTCAGAATAAAGCAAAGCTCAATGGCATCTTCTTTATGAAGAGTATTCTGGCAGTCATTTAGCCAGTTTCTGACTTTTCGGCTTATGGTGTCGTGTTTAGCATCGGGATGGTTTTCGGACAATCCTTCAATAAGAATTTCTTTTATATCACGACCTTTTGAAAATGCCTGAAGTTTTTGGCTGAGTGTTCTGAAATCGGCACATTGTTTGAGCATATCAACTGCATCGTCAACTGATAAATGATTATGTACAGCTTTGCTGTACATTGCTGCGGAAAGTTCTGTCATTTTATTTTCCATATTACAACCTCCGGATACTGTAATCACGGTTAAATAATATCATAATAATATTCAATTTTCAACATTATGTTCTCATTAATTCCTGACGGAAGTGAAATAAAAAAATTCAGATATAAGTGTGATATAATGTATTTGTTCTTAAGGAAAGGGACACCGATACAGTTGCCGCTATCGCAGGCGGACTTGCAGGTATATATTACGGTATCGGCGGAGAAAAAGGCATCCCCGAAGAATGGATTGATACTCTTGCAAGAAAAGACCGGATTACGGAAATGCTTGACAAAGCTTGTCAGGAATAATAAATTAATAAAAGATACACGGATGTGATAAAATGGAAGAAAAGATATTATAGCGAGCTTTTATTTGCGGCAGTAAAAGGATATGCTGAACGAATCGGTAAAAGCATCTGTTCAGAAGATGAAGAAGAGATTGTACATTTTGCACGCGAAAACGAATTTTAAACATATTACTTCAAAAAGAAAGATGTTTGGCCGAGAGTACATAAGGTTATCGGATTTCTCAGAAGCATATATTTTGAAAACCTGCTTGATGCAGGTAGCGGAAAAGGTGAAAATTATTCAGGAAAAATTCTGATATGCGTGAGAAGAGAATTGAAAAATAATAACAAATAAAACGGATTAAAAAAGAAGGGAAATGACAATGAACTTTTATGATATGCTTTTTAAACAAAAGAAACCTCAGCCTGAAATTACCGGAAAAGAAGATAATGAACATCAGGAAAAATCAGTTTATCTTACAAAAGATGTCACATTCGGAAGAGATGAAATAATTTTTGTTGATGAAAACAGAGGTATACGGAAAACAATAATTGACAAAAGCGGATTGATTCACAGATTCCCAGGAATTATAATGGAAGAGTACTGGATGAAATATGTAGAAACCTTTAGAAATCTGGACCCGCGGGTAAAATATCGGACGAGCTTTGGTTTTAAAGGAGACAAGTGGTTAATGCTCTGGGAAATACAGCCTGACGGAAGATACTGGGGCGATGATGACGGTTTCGGAATGGAAGATGATCTCGAAATAGTGTTGTATACTTATCTTGATATGAACGGTAATTTCACAGGTCCGTTTCGCCTGTACAGTCTGAATATGAAAAATTATTTTACAGAGGAAAATAAGTAATGAACATATTCAGACAGGTCTGCAGAAAAAATTGGTATATTATTGCTGCTACACTTTTGTTGGTTGCAACATCAGGAATTCTCTGTGGCATAATGATATATGACAAACAATATTTTTCTCCTGATACGTTTTCTTTTTGCATCGGTATGATTTTTTTCGATGTTGTCTTATTGATTGCAGCCTTTTTTATTACATATTTTTTCAGCGATGTTTTAAAGAAGAAATATTCTCCGTTAATTACGTTTGCACTGGTGATTCCTGCTTTCCTATTCCGGGAAAGTGTTCTGAATGACGTTTTTGGTTATTGCACTTTTTTCTTTATTGCAGCTATACTGTCGCTGACTTTTTACTATGTAAATCATTGTGTGAATTCAGTTTTGCACACTGTGTTTTATGTAGCTATGATAACAGTGATGTCAGCGGTGCTGTTTTATGATGTTGAGTTTTATATAATTGCACTCGTGAATGTTTTTCTTTTTCTGACAAATTACCGTTCAGTAAATAAAAAAACAGTCAGAATAATCAATCTTATTTTCACAGTTGCTTTATCTTTGCTTTTCCTTATGACGTTGGTTATAAGAATAACAGAATATTCGGACAGTATATCCGCTGATACGGAAATTATTTCTGAATATGAAAAGTTCAAAGATGTTTCAGCACTTAAGAAAATGCTTGCTGCAACCAAAGCTTTCGGTACATCTGAATTTTTCGGTGAATTCGCAAATAAAAGTTTTGCCTATAATCTTGCTAAAATATTCGGTTACTACGGATATGTTGCAGGTGCAGCGGTGGCTATGTTATTTGTTGTATTTATGGTAAGTTTTTTAATAGGCTACAGAAAAAATAAACCTGCGCACGGTGTTGCGGCAATAGTAATCATAGTAAGTACAGTCACGGCAATGGTGATTAACTTCGGCTGTTACACGGTTGCTCAATCAGACATTCCTTTTCTTTCTTTGCTTCCCGGTGAATATCTTAAAGTCGGATTGGTCACAGGTGTTATTTTCGCACACAAATTAACGAGTTGAAAAAATGAAAACATTCAAAGAAATCTGTCAGGCTCTTCTTGAGTGTGAATCAAGCGATGCACTTGAGGTAATGGGCTACCCTGATAATCTGAAACTCTGTTCGAGTATGACTTTGTTTTATATTGCAACAGGGGATGAACTTTTCAAAAAAGTAATTGATAAATTTTATGACGGGAAACAAGATGAAGCGACAGTGAAAACACAGGATAACAAACCATAAGGGAGAGGAAAAAATCGATTTATAATCTTGACAAAACCACAAGTTGTGTTATAATAAACTAAATTAAGTTAATAATGTATTTTAGGGAACCAGCTGACTGCAGAGGATGTTGGTTCTTTTTGTGTTTTTTCGGGGAAAAATACAAAAAATATATGCGATTATTAATTACCATCAAAGGGAGACGGTATTATGGAAATACAATTACAGGAACTTATTGACCAGATTAAGAAGGACGGCGTGGTGGCTGCAGAAGCTGAAGCAAAGAGCATAGTTGAATCAGCAGAAAAACAAGCCGAAAAAATCATCGCTGATGCACAGGCGAAGGCAGATAAAATTTTGCTTAACGCGAAAACTGAAAATGAACGAATGGTGAAATCAAGCGAAGATGCTATCCGTCAGGCGGGCAGAAATCTTCTCATTTCTTTCAGAGAAAGCGTTGCAAGAGAACTTGAAGCTATTGCAGAAAAAAACGTTACAGAAGTGTATTCGTCGGATGCATTGGCACAACTTATTATAAAAGTTGTTGAGTGCTGGGCAGTTAAGCCTGATGCGGAAGATATTGCGGTGATTCTCAACAGTAATGATCTGAAGATGCTTGAAGAAGCGTTAATCTCTTCTCTTAAAGAAAAAATGCTCAACGGTGTTACTCTTAAAGCAAACGATAGTTTTGACGGCGGATTCCGCATTGCCGTAAACAACGGTGCAGCGTATTATGACTATTCTGCAGAGGCTGTGACAGAAATGCTGTCAAATTACCTCAGCCCCAAGGTTACAAAGCTTTTGAAAGAGGCTGAATGATATGGCTGAATATTATCTTATATCGCAGTTGCCGTCGTTGGACGGAATAGGCGAAAATACACCTCTGCCTGTTACAGAGGAACATTTTTTTGAATTGTGCAATCGCTTTTTAGGTAAAAAGGCACTTAAGAAATTAAGCGAACTAACACTTTTACCGCCGAGGGATTATGAAAAATCAAACTCGGTTCTGATTGATGCATGGAACGAAAATGAGCGTAATCTGCGTTTTGCATTGGCGAAAGTCCGCGCAGACAGAATGAAAAAGCAGTTTGATACGGAAAACAAATCATTGTCTGCAGAAATTCTGAAAGCCGCAAACACGGCGGCAGAAACGGAAAATCCCCTTGAAGCGGAAAAAGTTCTTAACGGATACCGTCTGGATTTTCTTGAAACTCTCAGACCGATGGACAACTTTTCAGATGACTTTATATTTTATTATGCTCTTAAGCTGAAGCTGCTTTTGCGTATAAGAAAGTTTGATACTGATGCAGGCAAAACTGCATATAAAAATATTTACAACTCCGTTTTGAACGGAGACAGATCGGAGGTTATATAATGACCGAGAATAAAGGCAAGGTTGTAAGCGTTAACGGAAACCTGGTGTCTGTACAGTTTGAAGGCAACGTTTCCATGAATGAAATATGTTATGTTAAAGTAGATGATACTTCTCTTAAAAGCGAGGTTATCCGTATACGAGGAAATATCGCACAGATTCAGGTCTATGAAATGACGGGTGGCATAAAATGCGGTGATGATGTTGAGTTTACAGGCGATATGCTCTCTGCTCACCTGGGTCCCG